>NZ_JAKJSY010000025.1:0-54955 GCF_050337445.1 Vibrio minamisatsumaniensis
GCATTGATGTGATCACAAAAACTGTTTAGTATGGCCGTACTATAAAAATGAATCTATCACGTCTTTGGATATCATGGCTTTACCTAAAACACTTATTCGGCTTTTTAAGCCATATATACTCTTATTAATGGTAGGAATGCTTTATCTTGCTATCACTCAATTAGAAAAAGTAGAAAAAATAGCAACAGAACAATCATCATCAAATATTCATACCGCAAATTCTATCATTCGCTCAAACATTGAAGCAGCATTCGGTAAACTCTACTTCCTAGAGACCAACTTAGACTTATCCAAGACTTCCAATTTTAATGATAAAAAATTTCGAGACGTCAGCGAGAATATTCTACAAAAGATACCAGACTTCTCCGATATCATTCGATATCAGCCTCAATCTCAGAATTACATTTCCACACAAGGCACTCCTCTTTCAAGAGAACAAATTTCGGCTATACAGTGGCATCCACTCAACAGCGTTGTGAAAAACTTCTATCTCTCTTCCATTTATCAAAAAACCAATGGACGTTGGGTTTTCGCGGTTAAACACACCACGGAAAAATTGAAAGAAGAAATATGGGTTGAGTTTGACCTTCTGCAAGCGACACAAAACTTAAGAAACTTAAAAATTCTTAATGATGGCTATGTGTTTGTGGTTGATCGCGCGACTGAACGACTCGTCTTCCACCCAGATCCGAAACGCATCGGCTCAAAGTCAATCAGCTACCATGCTGGGATCAGCCAGCGAGTTTTACAGGGTGAGACGTTCGGTAAACACGAATACTACTATCAAGATAATTTCAAAATATCGGTATTTGATGCGGATAATAGCTTAAACTGGGTATTCATCGCAGGTACAGATCGCCACGATATTTTGACCAGCTCACACCAATTCACGTTAACAGGAATCGTCCTCGGCTCACTGCTTCTGTTATGGGTTGGGGCCAATTATCTGGCTTACCATTTAAATGTATCGTTGTCGCAACTTAACAAGGTTGATGACCTTGTAAGCTTTAAACAAGAGCTAAAGTCCATACTGGATAGCTTTACCTATCATAAAGGTATCCAATTCTGCCTATATCAACCAGAGAGTCATTCATTCAATACGATTGACTACCACGGAAACCAAGCTACGGTACATTATGATAGATCTCTTGCCGATCAGTTTGCACTGGGTACTCTGGTTTATAAAAGCGGAAAATACGCGGATCCCTTGGCGCATAAACTCAAAATACACCAGCGCCACTATTGCATTCCTCTGTCCTCGCGCAATCAGTTGATCGCGGTGCTCTACGTTAACGCCAGATTACCAATCAACCAGAGCATCCTCCGTATGATAAGAGATTATACTGAAGTCTCTTTGTCTAATTTGCTGCTCCACCATCAATTGAGTAACAAAGATCCAATGACACAGTTGGACAACACAAATCGTTTTAATATCGAAATAGAAAACTACATCAACGAACCTGATACCTATGTCGCTCTATTTGATATCGATAACTTTGACCACTTAAACCGTACCTACGGTGACGCAGTTGGAGACAAGATGATAAAGATGACGTCTGAATCGATACGTTGGAACTTCCCTAAGCCAAAAAGTCTTTGTATTGCACGTGTTGGGGGGAAAGAATTTGCGGTGTTATTCAAAGCGAATGACACTAAAGACGCCAAGTTCCAGTTGGAACAATGTCGAATAGGCGTTGCCGAGAAGAGCATTACCACACCAGACATCACGCTACCATTAAGTGTCAGTATCGGCTTCTCACGAATAGAAGGTGACAGAACATCTGCGTTAGCGTTAGCAAAACAGGCCAGATTGACCGCGCAGCAGCTCGGAAAAAACCGTGTTGAAGGTCAGATAAGAGACGTCGCACAAGCTTCATAAACATCAGCAAATTCACAGACAGCACGTAGGATTTCACATCTATGTGCTTTTGTTTTTTTATAAAGCCATTACAATGCGCCTTCGATACGACAACACCCTATAACTTTCCAACGACACAAATTTTATGAAGCTTAGTCACCGACTGCAAACTCTCCACTCTCTTGTCAGCAATGATTACCAACATATTTGGGACTGTTGTTGTGATCACGGCTTCTTGGGCGTTCAACTTTTGTCGGACAACAAAGCGCCTCAGATTCACTTTGTTGATATTGTCCCGTCTCTAATGAACGAGCTTAAAGGTAAGCTCACACATTACTTCCCTCAGGATAGCCATACCGAGCAGCACACCTATAGCCAGTGGCAAGTCTACTGCTTAGATGTCGCAGCCATTCCATTGCATAAGCACACCGGCAGACACCTTGTTATTATTGCGGGTGTGGGGGGGGGATCTCACTCAAAAGTTAGTCGATGACATTCACCGTCAACATCCAAACACCGCGATCGATTTCTTGCTTTGCCCTGTGCATCAGCAATTCGAACTGAGAAGCCATTTAAAATCGCTCAACTTCGCCCTTATTGATGAAGTGTTGATTGAAGAAAATCGCCGTTACTATGAGATTTTACTGGTCAGTAATAACCAAGGCGACAGAAAAAATCGTCCACCAGTTCGTGACATATCGAACGTTGGTGACAAGATTTGGATTCCGATTGATCAACAACAATTACAGATCTCTCAGCAGTACAAAGCCAAAACATTACAGCACTACTTGCGAATACAGCAAGGTCAAGAGAAGCAGGGTAAGCTGAGCGAAGTCAAGCACATTATTGAGGCTTACCAAGCGATCTAGCAGCCATCTATTTTCACTCGTCATTGACGGGACAGATTCAATAAAAAAGCCGACAGTTCAGCGAACTATCGGCTTTTTTATTGCCATCGAATCGATAAATTTGAGTTTACGGCTCTTGCTTTCCATAAGCCGTATCAGGCCCATAAATCGTATCAAGATAGTCGTCTTTCTCTTTCCATGTGTTATTCAACCAACTGTGAAAACGACGTTTAAACGCTTTGTCTTCAAAATAATTTCCATTAACGTTTTCATCCATTGGGTGCAATTTAATGCGCACAACAACTTTCGTCATTTTGCCTTTCAACATATCTTCAAATGGTGATGTTTGGTTTTCAGGGTAAGCCAAAGTGACATCCACGATCCCATCTAAGATTGGACCCATTGCAGACAAAGCAAACGCCACACCGCCGGTTTTCGGCTTTAGTAGGTATCGATAAGGTGTCTTTGCAGCCACCAGTTTATCGTGATTTACACGCGTTCCTTCAACAAAATTGACCAAGGTAGTCGGTGCTAGCTTGAATTTAGTACACGCTTTATTGATGGCATTGAAATCATCGTTTCGACGCTCAGGGTTGCGCAACAAAAACTCGCGAGAGTGACGGCGCATGAATGGCATATCTAAGCCCCAACATGCCAAGCCGACAAAAGGGACGTACAGCAATTCATGCTTAAGGAAAAACTTAGTCATCGGCATTTTGTCTTTCAATATTGAAGACAGGATCACGATATCCGCCCAGCTTAGATGGTTCGACATCATCAAATACCACTGCTTCGTTGAGATATCCTCTCCTCCCTCAACTTGCCACTCGATATCGTTGTTAATGTTCAAAATCCATTGATTGAGCGAAGCCCAACACCAAAAAGTGAAATTGGCTAAACGTGTACACGACTTTTGCACAATAGAGATTGGAAGAATCAGTTTGATAAGGCCAAAGAAGCTCACGGTAAACGCAGTCATTGCGGTATTGATGGTCACGAACAACACGTTCAAGGCCATACGAAGATTATCAAGCATAAAAAACGGCTATATTGAGATCGAAAGCCTTCATTATACGCATCTAGAAATAATTCTCTTTAGTTATTGATGCAGCACTACAGGGGTCAAACCACTTGACTCATTTAGCCAGTGTCCAAAGACCCGTTCATCGTTGTGAATCAACAAAAATACCGGTAAATAAGAGGTCTTATATGCGTCATTTACGTATTCCGTCACACTGGGCAATTTGCCACAAGCCCACCTCAATATTGGCATCGAGTAGAGCTGAGCGACGACGCACAATTCAACATTAACGTCTGGTCCGAGAAAGAGACCAAGAAGACGTTCAACACCCGAAAGTAAGATCCATTCAATATTGATGAACTTATAAACAAGCCATCTCGTAAGGTGATTTATAATGTTCAAAAAATGAAGACATAAAGGCCAAATAATCATGGTAATAACAATGGCTAATGGTGATAGACAAGAGTGAAAAACTCTAGCACACTGAACAGAGTTATTCGTTTTAATCCCATTTCAGACAATGAATCAGTGGGTTATTTATATTTTAGGTAAGAGAGGAAGCCATGCTCAACATTGCTTTTTTTAGCTCAAAATCATACGACGAAAAATCATTTAAACTTGCAAAAGGCGAACTCAACGCTGAGTTTCATTTTCACGATTTTCGACTCACGACAACAACAGCAAAAATGGCGCACGATAACGAAGTGGTTTGTGCGTTTGTAAACGACGACCTATCGCGAGATGTGTTAGAGATTCTAGCGCAAGGCGGCACTAAGCTGATCGCGATGCGCTGTGCCGGTTTTGATAAAGTCGACCTAGACGCAGCCAAAGAGTTTGGCCTGCAAGTAGTTCGTGTTCCGGCTTATTCCCCAGAATCGGTAGCAGAGCATACTGTCGGTATGATGATGTGTTTAAACCGTAAACTACATAAAGCGTATCAGCGTACTCGTGATGCGAACTTTTCTCTTGAGGGTTTGGTTGGCTTTAACTTCCACGGCAAAACCGTTGGTGTGATTGGCTCGGGTAAAATTGGCTTAGCGACCATGCGTATTCTGAAAGGTTTAGGCATGAACATTCTGTGCTACGACCCTTATCCAAATCCATTAGCCGTCGAATTAGGTGCTCAATACGTTGAACTCGATAAGCTATACCAAGAGTCTGACGTGATTTCTCTACACTGCCCAATGAGTAAAGAGAACTATCACCTATTGGATAACAAAGCGTTTAGCCAAATGAAAGACAACGTAATGATCGTTAATACTAGCCGTGGTGAGTTACTGGATTCAACGGCGGCAATCGAGGCCCTAAAACAGGGTAAAATTGGGGCACTTGGTCTAGATGTTTATGACAATGAAAAAGAGCTGTTCTTCCAAGACAAATCTAACGATGTGATTGTCGATGATGTATTCCGACGACTGTCAGCTTGCCATAACGTTTTATTCACCGGTCACCAAGCTTTCTTGACTAAAGATGCTTTATTCAACATTGCGAACACCACACTAATCAGTGTTAATGCCTTCTTCACAGGTAAAACCAGCGGTAATGAATTAGTTTAATCATAAACCCGTTCCAAGGTTAAATACCAAGCCACGCTCGTCCTAATGAACGGCGTGGTATTTTCATTTCCACATTGATGCAATGTGGATCCACTAGATACAAAAATGACAATCCTCGGTATCCAAACCATACACACCTTTTCGAATCGCAAGATGCTCTTCTCCCGCTTTTACGCCCATCTCATAACCGGCATCTAAAATGCTTCTATCCATGGTTAAGCGCTTAACCGCGAACGTTTCTGGTGGGGCAATCACTTTAATGGTCGCATCTTTGGGTGGGTTACGAATAAACGCCAGAGACTGATTGTAGTTTTCGGCACGCACCGCCATCGACTCGGCAATGTGGGGAAATTTCTTTAACAGTTTTTTCAATATCCATTGATGCTTCTGAGGTTTCATACGGTAGCTCAGAGGATGAGAAAGAATCACGGTAATATCACGCGCCCCCCGACGATATGCTTCACGAACTGGGATTGAATCAGCGACACCTCCATCGGTATAACAGCCACCAGAGAAACACGGGGTTTCACGATAGGCGATAGGTAAAGCCGTTGTCGCTTCAATTACGTTGGAGAGATTGTCAGGCTTAATATTATAGTAATCGGCGCTACCCGTATCGATGTTCGTTACAGCAGCGATGAGTGGGATACTTGAAAACAGCTCACCACAATCCAGCGGATAACGTTGATTAGATTCGTTCCACAACCACTTAACGTCCACCAAATTACCACCTTTAGCAAAACGAGCAGGATTAAAGAACATCTTATCCGTCGCCATCGTGGTAATTACGTTATAGCTTCGCTTAGGCGCATGAGATAAATAACCGATAAGATTCGATGCACCGGCAGATACACCGATGGCAAAATCATAAGGAAGAAAATCGTCTTTGATAAAGGCGTCTAATACTCCAGCGGCAAAAATCCCTCTCATTGCCCCACCTTCTACGATTATTGCTTTTTTATTCATCTCAAACCCAACGACGTTATATTCTGATAGCAGAATAATAGGCTCATCAATCGTAGAAAGATAATGGGTAAAACATATCAGTTCGATAGACAAAAACTATCAACTCAAGTCATGCGAAGCTTAAGGAGTTCGTTTGACTAGAGAGCCAAACCACACGTTAAATTGCCCAATATTAGGTCACTTGGTGAACCGCAAGATCAAAAAAAGCCATTGAGCGGTGAACTCAATGGCCTTTCGACAACTAGCTTAAATCATCGATTATGAACTAAATTCACTCACATCGATCTCAAGCAACTTACCAATACCTTCACCATAAGCAGGATCCGCTTTATAACAGTGTCTTAGGTGGCGCAGTTGAATCTCTTTCGGTACACCGCCTAACGCACGCGCGGTGTTATCAAACAGAATCGCTTGTTTCTCTGGTGTCATCAAGCGGAACAGATCACCCGGTTGTGAGAAGTAATCATCATCTTCACGGTGGTCCCAATGCGCTGCCGCACCATCAAGATTCAGTGCCGGTTCTGCAAACTCTGGCTGCTCTGCCCATTGACCTTCGATGTTTGGCTCATAGCCTAATGTGCTACCAAAGTTACCATCAACACGCATTGCGCCGTCACGGTGATAGCTGTGTACAGGACAACGAGGTGCGTTAACTGGAATATGTTGATGGTTAACACCCAAACGGTAGCGCTGTGCATCACCGTAAGCAAACAAACGACCTTGCAACATTTTATCCGGTGAAAAGCTAATACCCGGAACCACATTCGCAGGATTGAAAGCTGATTGCTCCACTTCTGCGAAGAAGTTTTGCGGGTTACGGTTTAGCTCAAATTCACCCACTTCAATCAACGGATAATCCGCATGTGGCCAGATCTTCGTTAAATCGAACGGGTTGTAAGACACTTTTGCCGCATCCGCTTCTGGCATGATTTGTACTTTTAGTGTCCATTTAGGGAAGTCTTGGTTATCAATGCTTTCAAGCAAGTCACGTTGGTGGCTTTCGCGGTCTTCACCAATCAATTTTGCCGCTTCTGCATCAGATAAGTTTTTAATACCTTGTTGAGATTTGAAGTGGAATTTCACCCAAAAACGCTCGTTATCGGCATTAATAAAGCTGAACGTGTGGCTACCAAAGCCATGCATGTGACGGTAAGTCGCAGGGAGACCGCGGTCACTCATCACGATAGTGACTTGGTGTAACGCTTCAGGTAGAGAAGTCCAGAAATCCCAGTTGCTCTTGGCACTGCGTAAATTCGTGCGAGGGTCACGCTTCACCACATGGTTAAGATCTGGAAACTTAAGAGGATCACGAAGGAAAAATACTGGAGTATTATTACCCACCATATCCCAGTTGCCTTCTTCAGTATAAAACTTCAACGCAAAACCACGAATATCACGTTCAGCATCCGCTGCGCCACGCTCGCCAGCTACCGTTGTAAAACGTGCAAACAGGTCGGTCTTTTTACCTATTTCAGAAAACAGTTTGGCTTTGGTGTATTGAGTGATGTCGTGCGTCACTGTAAATGTACCGTAAGCCCCTGAACCTTTCGCGTGCATGCGGCGCTCAGGAATGACTTCACGATCAAAGTGCGCCATCTTTTCTAAAAACCAAACATCTTGAAGAAGTTGAGGGCCATGCTTGCCTGCAGTTTGAACATTCTGGTTATGAGCAACAGGACAACCTGCTGCTGTAGTTAGTTTTTTACTCATGATCGATTCCTTAGAGGGTAAATGTGCACAATCGTTGTGACACCGTAAATTTAAGTAGATCCAGTATTTAAACCATTGAATTAGTGTGGATAAAGAATAGGTCGGCATTAAAAATAAACATAATCGTTTCTATTTATCTTTGTTATAGATAAAACCTATCAAGTTGACTGTTCATTTCTTCACACGAGACTGAACAACAACATCCCCGCCAAAGTTGGCATAATCCCATAAGAAAGACCATGATATCAGTTTGCGATCAAATTCCACTACTTGCATATTGAAATCATAGTTTGAGGGCATCGTTCAAAACTTTGGGCTTAGCAGAGTGGCGTTGAATTAATCGATGATGATATAGTCCACCATAATAAAATATATTGGATATTATCATGCACTCTAGCGACATTATGAAACTGGCAAATTTGGGCGTTAATATCGAAATTTCAAAAGATTCTTCATTGCATCCTTCTGATGCGTTAGAGGTCGTGAAGATTGTTGCTGAAATCGGTAGCCAAATCGTCATCAAGAAGAAATACCATACGGACTACCTAATTAAGATGGCTGAAGTAGGCCGTGATCATGTAACTATTGCTGTTTAAGAACAGCCACTACTTCGAAATTGACATAACCTTTGCTTCAATAAGCTTAGAGCACCATGTTGATATAAAAATGCAGCATATTGGGGGCAATATGCTGCATTTTCTCTTTTCGTTAGGAGCATTGAGAACGCAAAGAGAAACCCGTTAATCATTCTAAGTAGAGCTAGTGGTCAAACAACATCGGAACACCCGTTTGCACACATACCTCGTTCAAACGCTTTTGTGCCGTCAGAATATTCTCTTTCCAACGCTCATCTTGAGCCCACATCTCAATCACGAGTGGTACGACACACTCCGTTTCTTTCAATGTTTCAAAAATGGCATTGAAGTCCACTTCACCGTCACCAATAACCAGATCTCGGAACTGCCCTTTGTATTCGTCAGTCACTTTATAAGTGTCTTTGAGATGAATTTGAGTGATACGAGGCTTACTCAGTTTGAGTTCCGTCACTATGTCGTAGTTCCAACCAGAAATATTGCCCACATCTGGATACGCCGTGAAATACGGTGAATTGACTTCACGACTCAGTACTTCAAACTTGCTCAAAGAGTTCAAGTAATCGGTATCCATGATCTCGACAGCGAGCATAACCCCTGATCTTTCCGCCAACTGCGCCGAAAGCTTCATGCCTTCAATGAACCTCTGGTGAGTCACTTTATCAGCGGGCTCATAGTAGACGTCATACCCAGCAAGTTGGATGGTACGAATACCCAATTTGTAAGCGAGTGAGATTGCTTTCTCCATATGGATGACAGCTTGTTGACGAATCGCCGGATCAGCGGATCCAAATGGGAACTTGCGATGCGCGCTTAAACACATGGATTGCAGCGGGATACCATGCTTTTCACAGAGGCGACGCAAGGCATACACTTCATCGTCATTCCAATCCAGTCGGCTGCGACGCTCGTCTGATTCGTCTACCGATATCTCAAGAAAATCAAAGCCGAGTTCTTTGGTTTGCTTAAGTTTATCTTCCCAACTGAGTTCGTTAGGTAGGGCCTTCTCATAAAGCCCGACACGGTGGCGTAATAAGTTTTGGTACATAGCGCCTCCTAGTTCCAGTAACGGTCGATCTGAGCTTTTAGCGCTTCTGCTGTTTCTTTACCTTTATCACCCGCAAGTGCTCGGCCTGCGATGAAGGTTTTCGCTTTAATGCCTTCAAATAGGTAAAGGTCTTCAGGCACGATACCGCCTGTGATAGAAAGCTCAATGCCCATTTCAGACAGTGCACGCATTTTCACTAGATCTTCTTCCGTCCAACCTACACCAGCTAATTCAGCGTCACGAGAACGGTGGTAAATCGCTTGTGAAATACCTAAGTCTACCCAAGATTGAGCGTCGTCCATGGTCCAGTTTCCGTAAATTTCGATTTGGATTTCACCATTAAATTCATCAGCAACTTTCTTACAGGCACCAATAGTCGCGATGTGTGCGGCTGCAGAAACGGTAATCCAATCAGCGCCCGCTTCGAATGCCATACGAGCCAAAATTGCGCCGCCATCGGTGGTTTTCATATCGCACACAAGGATATGGTCTGGGTGGTTTTTACGAAGTGTAGAAACCGCAGTCATCCCTTCAGCAAAAGCCAAAATAGTGCCCACTTCAATCACATCAACAAAGCTTTCAACGTTGTTTGCCACTTCAATTGCAGCAGCAAGATTTGTTTGATCTAGGGCGATCTGAATCATTGGTTTAGTCATGTTGTTATCCTTTAATTTGTTCACGTATTAGACGGGCTAAGCCATCATGGTTGTTATCTGTTGAGCACACGCGTTGAACGTGTGATTTGACGATGTCATCCGCATTGAGCATCGCTACTCCGAATCCGGCGTACTTAAGCATGGAAATATCATTGTGGTTATCGCCGACGGCAATCACGTCTGTCGGTTGGTAACCAAGTTCTGAGACATATTCAGCAAGGCGTAGGCCCTTACTGTTACCTTTCGCTGCAAAGTCGATTCGGTTTGACCAAGAACGCTCACCGTTGAAGTTCTCTTCAATCCATGGGTGCTGCATTAAACGGTCGACTGAATCTTGGCTCCCCTCCACCACAAACTTCCAAACGTGTTCAGCTTGTTGAGCGGCTTCTACGAATGATTCCACTTGGTAAATTTGTGGGCGATGTTGCTCTGGTGCCGTTTCAGCCCAGCTTTCCAATGCCAGCATGTAGGCAAATGGGTTGTACTGCGAGTACGTCATGGCATGAGTGATGTACATCACCATCTTGAGCTGAAACTCGTCAGCCATATCAATGAAAGCAAGTGCCTTATCTTTCTCTATGGCGTTTTGAGTCAATACCGTTTCAGTTTGATAATCATAAACATAAGTGCCGTTACAGCAGATGATTGGCGTATCTAACCCCAATTCGTAGTAATAAGGTCGTGCAGCTGTGTGGTGTCGACCCGTAACAATTACGACGTGACAACTTTGTTTGGCTTCTTGAATCGCCTTTTTTACTTCTGGATGAATCGTGTGATCATCCTTCAACACGGTTCCATCGAGATCTAACGCCAGCACTTTATACATAGAGTCCTCTCACTTATTCCCCTGAAGTCGGGCCTAATTAATATTGAAGCTACTTACAATAGAAACCACTTAAACGGCTTACTTAAACAAAAAGCCGATTTACTGTTGGCCGTAATAAGCATTTTCACCGTGCTTACGTAAGTAGTGTTTATCGGACAGTTCTGGCTGAATTTTGATGCCGCTGTTCAAGGTGCGCGTTGCCAACGCCATTGCCGACACTTCTTCTAATACCACCGCGTTATGAACGGCGTCGTTGGCATCTTTTCCCCAAGAGAACGGTGCATGTCCTGCAACAATCACGCTAGGAACGGCCATTGGATCGATTCGACGCTGCTTGAACTCTTCAATGATCACCAAGCCCGTATTTTTCTCGTACTCTTCAGCAATTTCAGAGTGAGACAATCGACGTGTACATGGGATGTCACCGTAAAAGTAATCAGCATGAGTGGTGCCCAAGGCTGGAATGTCGATACCCGCTTGCGCCCAAATGGTGGCACTGCGTGAGTGCGTGTGAACAATGCCACTCACTTCAGGAAATGCTTTATAAAGCTCTAAGTGCGTTGCGGTGTCGCTTGAAGGGTTGAGTTTGCCTTCAACAACCTTGCCTTCTAGATCGACGACCACCATGTCTTCAGCTGTCAGGTCGCTGTATTCAACACCCGATGGTTTAATCGCTATCACTCCGTTAACACGATCAAACTCAGAGACATTACCCCAAGTGAATGTCACCAAACCGTATTTAGGGAGCTGCAAATTTGCTTCTAAGACACGTTGTTTCAATTGGCTATATTTAGACATATCGACTCCTTAAGCCGCTTCCGCTTGCAACAAAGCAGCATCAATTAAACGCGCGACTTCTTCTGGACTTTTGCAGGCACGAAGTTTTGAGAAGTCTTCATCAAATTCAATCAAATTCGCGACTTGCATCGTCCCTTCGATGTGCTCTTCTGAGTCCTTACCCGCGAGCGTAATCAACACATCAACAGGCTCATCAACGCCTTCAAACGTAATTGGCGTTTCAAGCACGGTTAATGCAAACCCGGTACGAATAACACCATCTTCAGGACGGCAATGAGGCAGTGCGAACGCATCGTGAATACAGATATAAGGGCCTTCTTCACCAATCGCTTTAGTAATTGCATCGTAGTAACGCTCTTCAGCCACGCCCGCTTTCACCAATGCGTCAGTACCAAGCTTAATTGCGGCTTTCCAGTCAGCGGCTTTTGCATTCAGTAGGATAGAGTTATTCTTGATAAGAGATTCTTTTAAGTTCATGTTATTACTCACTTATATAATTGTTTTTATTGACTCAGCAGTGCACTACCACTGAGCCATTTATCATTATTTGTGGAAGTGGTTCTCGATGATGGAAACCAGCTCGTCACCGAAAGTTTTCACCATAATCATGTTCTTCACCGCAAGCTGTTGCTTACCTTCCGGTAACCCCGTGATCTTCGCGGCCAGAGCAACCGAAGTCACAATGATGTCGAATGAACCAAGGTGCGATTTGTAATCGGTGATAGCGCTGTTAAAGGTCGAACTTGGGATACCTTTCTTGTCCAAGTACTCTTTGATTTTCTTAGAGCACATCATTGAAGATCCTTGCCCTGAGCCACAGCACACTAAGACACGAACCGGTTTTTGGTCAGCGGTTGGCAAGATTCGTGTTTCTGATGTTGTAGAAGCTGCCGTTGTTGAAGCTGCTGTTGTTGAAGCTGATAGTGCTTCAGCGGTTGCTGTCGATTGTTGTGGAACCGCGACTTCAACCTCAATGCCTTCAGGCGTTACTGCGGTCATTGTTTCAGCGGCAGCTTCTGCGTCTTCTTCTGCTCGTAGTTGCTTAGAAGCGAAGAACATGTAAACGCCCGCCAAAGCCAAAATCACAAAGAAGAACATGCTAGAGCTAGAGATACCTTGCATGATTGGCGGGAACACAAGCGCCCAGTCAGCCATACCCATCCAGCCGTTAAACTCAGTACCAGATTGAGCAAAGATATGAATTGCCCAAGCCGAACCCACCACCTCGATGATGCCCATCACGAAACAGATCTTCATCACTGCTTTCCAACCACCAAAGTGGTTAGCAAACACACCGATAGTTGCGTTCGAGAAGAACATTGGGATAAAGCCAGGAATGATCATAATTGGTGCGTCAAACGCTAGCATTGCAAGAACAGCGGTGAATTGACCCACTGCGCCCCACATAAAACCAAATACCATTGCGTTCGGAGAGTAGGCGTAAATAGCCGCACAATCGATGGCTAAAACAGCGTTAGGAATAAGGCGTTGAGAAATACCGTTAAATGCCTCGGACAGTTCCGCAACGAACATACGAACACCGGTAACGATAACTTGAATCGCAACAGCGAATTTCAAACCTGTTTCGAAAATGTAGATGAGCCAGTGCGTTTTACCGGCCATCTCTTGAAGATTATCAAGGCCAAACGAAAGAAGGATAATTCCGAAGAAGCCCGTCATCACTAATGTTGTTGCTGCAATACTGTCGTGGAAAATATGTAACCATTTAGGCAGTTTGATGTGGTCAACACTGTCATTCTTATCGCCAAGCTTCGGGGCAACTTTGGTCGCAACCCATGACGCAAACTGTTGCTGGTGACCAATAGAGAAACCCGCCCCGCCCGTGACTTCTTGAGTCGGCTTGAACATGATGTTTGAGGAAATACCCCAGTACAATGCCATTAATATTGCTGAATAAATGATGGTTTCCCACATACTTGCACCAAGCACGAAGTAGAAAACAGCAATGAGGCCAGCTTGCTGGAACATGATATGCCCAGTCAGCATGATGGTTCTGATACCTGTAATACGGCGGAAGGCTACAAGTAGAATATTTAGCCCAAGAGCCAGTAATACTGCATACCCAACCCAAGAGTAATTGTCGCCCATGGTTTCCATGGTGGACATCATGGAGGTGTACGGGTCAATGACCGATCCTGTCAATCCATGTATTTCACTCATTTTTTCAATAACCGGTTTAAAACCCGCTACCAATGTTCCTGCACCTACCTGCACTATCATGAAACCAACGATGGTTTTTATAGAGCCGGAGATAACAGTTGTTGCGTCACGTTTTAGAAGGATGTAGCCGAGACAAGTAACAAGACCGAGTAGCAACGGTGCTTTGGTCATTACCTGACTGTAAAAAATATAGAAAATATCATATAAGAATTCCATATCTTTACCCCTGATTAATTTTTAATTTTAATGATTTGTAGGATGTGATGATTCTAGTTTTGCTCACGAACTAGACTTTACCAATCAAAAGTAATCATTCAATGCTCACTTGTGATTATTTTGATTTATATCAATTAACCACATCCAGAATGTATCTAATTGAGCTTTAGATCACACACAAAAACAACAAACACTATAAAATCAAATACTTACAACAGTATGTGATTAAAGTCTGATTTTTATAGCGATGTTATTTGACAATCATGACAGTGATTATTAGAATCAAAACAAATCAAAAGTAATCATTAAATTGTCACAAAGACAAAAAGAGTGATAAATATGAATGAAGTACAAAGACATAACGGCATCTTGTCGTTGTTAGAAGATATGCAGACGATAAACGTCTCTCATATTATTGATAAGTTTAGCGTTTCACCCGCGACTGCTCGACGTGATATCGCTAAGTTAGATGAACTAGGTCGACTTAGAAAAATTCGAAATGGTGCGGAGCGAGTAGAGACTCAGAAAAAAAAGTGGTCACCGCTGAATATCAACAGCACTGATTTCTATGAAGAGAAATCAGAGATTGCTCAAGCAGCAGCTGGGCTTTGTCAGGCAGGCGATACCGTCGTGATCAACTGTGGTTCAACAGCTTTCCTACTCGGTCAGCAATTATGTGGCGATGACGTTCAAATCGTAACGAACTACTTTCCACTCGCAAGTTACTTGATCAACGAAGATCATGACGATGTCATCATCATTGGTGGTCAATACAACAAAGCGCAGAACATCTTTCTAAACCCAGCCCCTAATTCATTAGGCGGCTATGCGGGAAACTGGATGTTCACCTCAGGTAAAGGCTTAACGGATGCCGGGCTGTACAAGGCCGACATGTTAACGGCCGTAGCCGAACAACAGATGCTCGAACAGGTAGATAAGCTTGTCGTCGTGGTCGATAGTTCAAAAGTTGGACAACGTACCGGAATGCTCTTTTGCAACACCAAGCAAATAGACATCGTCATCACCGGTAAAGACGCCAATCCCGAAGTCGTAAAACTGATTGAAGCTCAAGGGACGCAAGTCATCCTAGTTTAAATCGCTGGGCTAACTAGCCCACCAATAATAATAAATTTAGCTCAGTGCCTTAGTCCAAATTAAGGCGCTCGGCTCCCTACATCCAAAATTAATCAAATTATTGAAATAAAAGGTATTATCATGAGCAATGTAAACGAAATCACTCGCGAGTCTTGGATCCTAAATACATTCCCTGAGTGGGGCACATGGTTAAATGAAGAGATAGAGCAAACGGTTGTTCAACCAGGTACATTTTCTATGTGGTGGCTTGGCTGTACAGGTATTTGGCTAAAATCAGAAGGGGGTGCAAACCTATCAATGGACTTCTGGTGTGGGACTGGTAAAAAAACACAAGCTGTTCAAAAAATGAAAAACCAGCACCAAATGATGCGTATGGGTGGTGTAGAAGCACTTCAACCCAACCTACGTACTGCAATCTTCCCATTGGACCCTTTCGCTATTAAAGAGATCGATGCAGTGATGGCATCTCACGATCACGGCGACCATATTGACATCAACGTTGCAGCAGCGGTTCTTCAAAACTGTGGTGAGCACGTTAAATTCATCGGTCCTAAAGCATGTGTTGATCTATGGATGAAATGGGGTGTACCAGAAGATCGTTGTGTTATTGCGAAAGTTGGCGACGAAATTAAGATCAAAGACGTCAACATCAAGGTTCTTGACGCATTCGACCGTACTGCTCTAGTAACACTTCCTGAAGGAACATCTTCCCTAGACAAAGAAATTCTAGACGGAATGGACGACCGTGCAGTGAACTACCTAGTAGAAACAACAGGTGGTTCAGTTTACCACTCGGGTGATTCTCACTACTCAAATTACTACGCTAAACACGGTAATGACCACAAGATCGACGTTGCACTGCTTTCTTACGGTGAGAACCCACGTGGCGTAACAGACAAAATGACATCTTCAGACATTCTTCGTGCTGCTGAATCTTTGAACTGTGAAGTGGTTGTTCCGTTCCACCACGACATTTGGGCTAACTTCCAAAATGACCCGCGTGAAATCGAAATGCTGTGGAACATGAAGAAAGAACGTCTTCAATACGGCTTCGCACCTTTCTTCTGGCAAGTGGGTGGTAAATACACATACCCAACAGATAAAGGCCGCATGCACTACCAGCACTTCCGTGGCTTTGCAGACATCTTCACAAATGACCCAGAACTGCCATACCGCGCATTCTTATAAACATTAAGAAAAGCACTAACTAGGGAGCAATGCGCTCCCTTTTTTTTCATCCGACACTCTTTTAGCGTAATCACGTTCGAAACTCAGTTGGAAGAAGCTGACTCTTTTCCTATCCAAAAGGGTTATGCATTATAAGAAGCAAAGGGCTTATTGAATTGATAGAAGAGGTGTCTCAGAAGACAATAGTAATTGGTTACCAAGATCACATGAACAGCAGTAATTAACATCTTGTCAATTACTGCTGAAACAGGTTTACGATAGAGGGCAATTAATCAAGATCAGAAATACAAACGAGACCGTTTTCATTTCCAAGTGGATTCTTCATAGAAATATAACGAGAATCCATTTCATTTGGTTGAAAATCGACTTGCCAAATTTGGTAGTTAGCAGGCTCGTCTTTTGTCAGATATTGAGTCTTAACTAGCTCAGATAACTGATTATGGTCACTCAAATAATCCCATAATTTTTGATATTCTGCTTTCGTTGCAAGTACACCACCTTGAGTCGTACAAGTTTTACGAATATCCCAACCATTGGCTGTTTTATCCAGAAGCTCATCCGCCAAAACTGAATATTTTTTTCCGTCAACAATGTAACTTGTAGACGGAATAATATCCTTATTATCAAGAACAATGGTTGACATGTAATCCTTACCTTTTGCCATCGCACGAATATAAATCGGCGCTTCCAGTGGCTTATCGAAGGTTAGAGTTACGGTGTCGCTGCCCGGTTTATAGTTTGTTTTTAAATTGACTTCTTTGCTCGTCAAGTAGTTCAGCATAATAGTCGTAGGCTCTGATTCAGAATACGGGTAATTAAAGCTGAGGTTCACTTTATATTTACTAATATTATCGTGTTTAATAATCACCGAAGGTAGTTTTATTTCACTTCGGTTCTCACGCTCCTGCGTCGTTACTTTTGTGTCCATAAAGGAGTTACCACTCCCCCCCCAACTATCACCAAAAATCGAGTCAAAAGACCAAGCAGCCTGAAAACCATACGTCATTCCAGAGCTATGGCTAAAGCCATAGGCATGAGCCCCTTCATGCCATACAGTGTTGTAGTTGGCATTAGTCAATCCACGGTAAGTTGGCGAATTAGGGTCAAGAGATCCCTGCCAAACAGAGCCCCAGCCACCTGCTGTAGAGAACGATTCATTGAGGTTAGGCATTCCCCCTCCCCCCATTCCGGCTCCTGAGTATTTATTACGCATGACTCTCATTCCTAATGCATGGTCTTTTATCCCATACACCAAGAAATTCCTTTCTGCATAGCTAAGTTTGGTGTCTTTATAATTTTTACAATCATACTTTCCGCATTCACCAGGATCGGCGAAATATGTTTTGAAAGTATTAATAAAACTATAACGATTGAAAGCATTATGCATATTGGTGAGAATAACTTCGTACAAAAATCGTTCATGTTCATTAGGAGGGCCATAACAAGATTTACCAGGGATCACTATGTTACAGTCTATTAATTGACCATTCTCCTTAAAACCGACCATTTGAACCTTAGGTTTAAAGAAATGAAGCTGATCAATCAGTTTTAACTTATTCAATGTTGCTGTCGACGAACTCAGTAACCCTTTGCTATATGCTGGCAAATCGTTATCAAGTTCAATGATTGACGCAGTCTTATTATCGCCCAAGGTTGCGACGAATCTTTTGACTTTTTGAGGAGTTGGGTTCGTAATAATGACATTCAAGCCATCTTGAACTAATTGAATATTTGAAAATTGAAATATATCTGGTTTAGGTACGGATTGGATATTGGCTAACTCAACATCGACTCGGTTCATTAAGCTCGCCGTTACATTGATGTCCTGCGAGCCACTTTTTGTTCCGGTACTCGGGGGAGCTGACTTACCTCCACCTTCTTGACATCCAGTCAGCAATAAAGTGCTAACACAAAAAGACAGCATTACTTTTTTATTCATAGATAACAAACTTCTAGAGCGATCATTATATTTAAGATACCGAATGGTATGATATACTATTCAATCAAGCAATCGATTATTTTTTCGACGCTTCTTGAATGCTTGTCGAGCACAAATCACTTATCTCTCCAAAAAATCCAACGGCTCAATAAGCGATCATACATTCAGAAACCAATGTTGACTCCGTCATCGCCAAGACGAGAACGACTCCTTACGTCATCTTTCTCATTCGACAGGTTTCGTTCGCTGACCCTTTTAATAACTTTGACATCAACGAAACTGACGGCTTTACGAGACCCGACTTGTATTTGACCAAGGAGCTATTACGATAGCCATTTATACAGCACTTGAAAGACGCCACCATCAACGTTACTTGGTGCAATAAAGCGTGCGATCTCTTTGAGTTTGGGATGTGCGTTTTCCATCGCGTAAGAGTGGTAACTCTCTTTAAGCATTTCCAAGTCATTCAGGTAGTCACCAAAACTCATGGTCTGCTCATAAGTGAAGCCAAGTGTGTTTTGTAGGTGTTTAATCGCCGCACCTTTGGATGCCTCGGCGTTCATCACATCGAGCCAAATTTTCGCACTGACCACCACTTGGTAGTTCTCACCAAACTTAGCATTGATGCTTGGATTCAATTTCTCTTGTGAGCCATCGAAGTGACAGATAGCCACCTTAATGAAATCGTCTTCTACCGCCAGTAAGTCTTCTACTTGCTCGCGACGGTGGTAATACTTAGAGATCTCCGCTAGAGCACGCTCATCTTTGGTTTCAATGTACGCAGACTTCTTACCACAAAGCACCACGTGTGCACCTTCAATAGCACGCGCTTCTTTGATGATCTCTTTGATGGCATCAGTATCAAGCAAGTAGCTGTAAAGCTCTTGGCCTTTGTGCATCACCAATGTGCCGTTTTCAGCAACAAACATCATGCGATCTTTAAGTGGAGCAAAGGTGTCCATCAAGCTGTGATATTGACGACCCGACGCCGCCGCAAAAATAATGTCTTGAGCTTCTAGTCGTTCGTAAAGATTGAAAAATTCCGGGTCTAACTTTCCGTGTTCATTAAGCAGAGTACCATCCATATCAGCGGCGATAAATTTGATGTTCTGTTGTGGCATTTCAGGGCTTACATATAAKTAAAAATTGAATAGTAAATTATGATTTTTCGTTATCTTGTGTAACAGTTCTGCGTTCGATTATATCGTTAGAGTAACCAGTGAGTGCAATGCTTTTCGGTCGATTTCTTTGTTTAAACCTAAGATCTTGTTTATGCGCAATAAGAGAGCAAAAACAGATAAAAAAACGAGTATCAGCTTAACTCAAGCGACTGATTTAATATGCCAATTTAAGCCGACTTTTAAATTTCGCGTTGACCAATAAAAGAAATAGGCTTACTATCAATCGTCTTTTAACGATTAGTAGTAAGTGAGCCCACTAACTATGACTGCAACATGCCAAGCAATAGATAGCTGTTCTCTACCTCTTCCGCCGAGTAATGCTGAAGCAGAAAAAGAGATGGCTGCGTTAGCCAAAGCACTCGCTCATCCAGCGAGAATTCGCATACTTAGTATCTTGTCCGCTTTAGAAAAATCGGGCGGCTGCTTGAACAGTGATCTGGTGAGTGAGTTGGGTTTAGCTCAATCAACCGTATCAGAGCACTTAAGAATATTGAAAACCTCTGGCTTTATTACGGCTGAGTCGATTCCACCGAAGATGTGTTACCGCATTGACCGCGACAATATTCAACGTTTCGAATCGGTATTTAACAGCATTTTAAAATAGAAGTTCACGCTTGAATGATCGGCTTTTAGTGGCCTTTACTTTTAAGCGTGTTTTTTTGTCAGCACCAATCGTTTTTCGACGATTTACGATATCAACAAAGAGAGATTATCATGAAACCAAAGTTAGGTTTTCTCGATCGCTACTTAACACTGTGGATCTTTATTGCCATGGGCCTTGGTGTATTGCTTGGCACCCTATTCCCACAGATCGAACAGTGGAACGAATCGATGTCGGTTGGTACCACCAACATTCCACTGGCGATTGGCCTTATCTTAATGATGTACCCACCTCTGGCTAAGGTTAACTACAACCTGCTCGGCACCGTGGTAAAAGATAAGAAAGCGATCAAGCTATCTTTGATCATGAACTGGCTTGTTGGCCCAATTGTGATGTTTGTATTGGCACTGACTTTCTTGGGTGACCACCCAGGTTACATGGTTGGCGTGATTCTGATTGGTCTAGCTCGTTGTGTAGCAATGGTTCTGGTTTGGAACGACATCGGCGGCGGTAACAAAGAGTACGGCGCGGCATTGGTTGCTCTAAACAGTGCATTCCAAGTGGTGAGCTACAGCTTTATGGCGTGGTTGTTCATCAGCGTTCTTCCGCCAGTATTTGGTTACCAAGGCATGTTGGTTGATATCTCGATGATCGACATTGCACACAGTGTCCTTATCTACCTAGGTATCCCATTTCTAGCGGGCTTCCTAAGCCGGAAGATCCTTGTGTCGATGAAAGGCGAGCAGTGGTACAACGACGTGTTTATTCCACGTATCTCTCCAATCACACTGATTGCACTACTGGCAACCATCGTTCTGATGTTCAGCCTAAAAGGCGAGATGATTGTAGAACTGCCAATGGACGTATTGTTGATTGCGGTTCCACTAACTATCTACTTCACAGCGATGTTCTTCATCAGCTTCTTCATTGGTAAGAAGATGGGTATTGAATACGACAAGAACGCATCCATTGCATTCACCGCGACAGGTAACAACTTCGAGCTAGCGATTGCCGTTGCTATCTCAGTATTCGGTATCAACTCAGACCAAGCGTTTGCAGGTGTTATCGGTCCACTGATTGAAGTACCAGTATTAATTTACCTAGTGAACGTGGCGCTTAAGATGAAAAGCAAGTACTACAACGGTCAGACGGTTAAACCTAGCATCTAGAGTTACAGCTAACAAAAAGCAGTATTACTTTAAACAGAATGGCTCACACATTAAACGGTGAGCCTTTTCTTTATCAAGTATCATCCAATTTAATTCTCGTCCAGTTTACGTTTAGTCCAATAAGCCTTTCAAAGCTTGTTCAAGCCAAAGTAACGCTGGTCCTTTAGAGCGTGTTTTAGACAATACAAGATCAACGGGCGGCGACCATGTTTTGTGATCAAATGAGACATTAATCTCCACTAAACGCTGCTTATTCACCTCCTCTTCGACCAGATGTTTAGGTAAGTATGCCCAGCCAATATCACTGCCGAGTACTATCTCTTTAATAACAATAAAGCTATTTGACCACCACACCTTACCGGCAATCAGTGGAAACTGATCCATCACCTTGCCTTTGTCTCCCCTCAACATTAACTGACGATGCGGGAGTAAATCAGAAAGTTTTGCGACACCTGTTTTTGCGAGCGAATGACTTGGATGACACACAGCAATAAACGGTAAGTGACCGATAAAACAAGGCTCAGAACCGACATCAAAAGCCAAGTTGGTAAACATCAATCCAATGTCGGCCCTCTCTTCGATAATCAACGGATTGACCTCTGTCGTGGTACACGCAATCAGTTCGACTTCGGTCGCAGGGAATTGTTTACTGAACTGACTAAGGATCTTAGATAGGTTCGGTACCAGCAATGAATCATCTAATGCAATTTTGATGAGCCCCTCTTCTCCGCTACCCATCGCGTTAACTGTTACATTCAGATCTTCAACCTGAAGCACGATCGCTTTCACCTGTTTAAATAACTGCTCGCCCGCTTTGGTTAGTGAAGGCTTTCGAGTCGAACGATCAAAAAGCTCAACATTAAAATCTATTTCAAGATTACTGATGCCTTGGCTCACCGCCGACTGCACCTTACCCAAGTGACGAGCACTGGCAGAAAATGACCCTAATTCAACGGCATACACAAACATTTTCAGCTGTTCAATGTTGTACATTCGGTTTCTCCCAAAACTTACCATCACCAAATGTGATGATAACTATCTTTATAATATCAGTTAAGTAGATATTATCTAGCCAAGTCATTAGCCCATCGGCGGCTATTAATCGTAAAGAGAGTTAGAAAAATGTCACATAAAGAACGCATGTTGCACATGGTGCTATTTGAATTGGTTGCTTTGGTTTT
The DNA here is from genome assembly GCF_050337445.1 of Vibrio minamisatsumaniensis. Taxonomy (NCBI): domain Bacteria; kingdom Pseudomonadati; phylum Pseudomonadota; class Gammaproteobacteria; order Vibrionales; family Vibrionaceae; genus Vibrio; species Vibrio minamisatsumaniensis. The sequence continues at coordinate 22,632 of NZ_JAKJSY010000025.1, forward strand.
AATGGCAGGGCTTGCAACCTATATTACAGGAAAGAGCACAGGTGAAATGGCAGGCTTAGCGCTCGCAATATCATTGATAGCGATGGCGTGGAACTACGTTTACAACTATGGCTATGACAAAATTTACGGAGCAGACCGAAGCAAAAGAACCAAGAAAACACGTATTCTGCACGGATTAGGTTTTGAACTTGGCTTGATGACAGTGACTCTACCTGTCTTGATGTGGGTTCTACAACTCGACTTCCTAACCGTACTGATCATGGACATCGGCCTAGTGATTTTCTTCGTACTTTACGCGATTGCGTTCAACTGGGCGTATGACTCGGTTCGCGATCAATTGGTAGCGAAAGGAAAAGTGGCAGCTCTGGTTTAGAGCTGTAAATTCGAGAAAAATACCTGAAATACACTGCCAAACGACACCCTAGTTGGCAGTGTATTCATTTGTGCATATGAGTTTAATTTATCCCCCTTTCAAACCTCTAAGAGAGTCACAACCTGACACTGCCTGTCCTGATTGAGCCTAATAATTCACCACTTATGAAGTCGCATCACAAATCCAAGCAGAAACACCTCGTACCAGTTGTGCATCCGTTTACATACAGGTAGTTTTATCGACCTCAAAACACGTCACTTACGCAATGTCGTCCATTAAGCATTCCATTTCGAACAAAAGTGCTCAATTTAACATTCCAATCGATGTAATTTAACAAAAATACGCTCAAACACTCACTTTTGATGCTCGTTTATTTTCGATTTTACAAATATATGCACAATGCACGTGCTAGATGAGCAAAACTAAAAAAGGACTCGAACATGACAACGAACAAACACCCTTCTTTATTTGGACAATGCTTAGCCGAATTCATAGGAACTGGATTACTGATATTCTTTGGTGTTGGCTGTGTGGCGGCGCTGGTGCTCACCGGTGCAACATTCGGGCAATGGGAAATCAGCATCATCTGGGGCTTTGGAGTGGCGATTGCAATTTACTGTACTGCTGGGGTTTCTGGCGCGCACATCAATCCAGCCGTAACAATCGCTCTGGCCATGTTCCATGGCTTTGACAAAGCGAAAGTGCTGCCTTACATCATTTCTCAGCTACTAGGCGCATTCTGCTCTGCAGCATTAGTTTACGCCCTGTACAGTAACTTATTCACTGATTACGAAATCGCACACAACTTCGTTCGTAGCAGCCAAGAAGCACTCTCAACCGCTGGTATCTTTTCGACTTACCCACATGCTTCACTCTCTTTCTTCGGCGCTTTTGCTGTGGAATTCGTGATTACTGCTGTGTTGATGTTTGCCATCTTAGCGTTAGGTGATGAGAACAATGGCGCCTCGCGCGGTGCGATGAATCCACTGCTGATCGGTATTCTTATCGCAGTAATCGGTGGCTCTTTAGGTCCACTGACTGGTTTTGCAATGAATCCGGCTCGTGACTTCGGACCAAAACTCTTTGCTTACTTTGCAGGTTGGGATTTCGCACTAAGCGGTGCTCGTGACATTCCTTACTTCATCGTTCCAATTCTGGCCCCAATTGCTGGTGCATGTTTTGGTGGTTGGTTGTACCCACGTGTTATTGGTGCTTACCTACCTTTGCAAGGCCAAGGCTGCACAATACCAAACCAATGTGAAACAGAACAAGAAGCTGAACAAGCTCAAGCTTAATCCTAAGCGATCTTACATTTACTAAAATATAAATAACAAAAGAAAAAGGATTCTTACCATGACCGAGAAAAAATACATTGTTGCCCTAGACCAAGGCACCACAAGCTCTCGCGCTGTAATCCTCGATCACGATGCAAACATCGTTAGCTCTTCTCAACGAGAATTCACTCAGATTTACCCGAAAGCCGGTTGGGTTGAGCATGATCCAATGGAAATCTGGGCAACTCAAAGCTCTACATTAGTTGAAGCGCTTGCTAAAGCAGGCATTCGCAGCGACGAGTTAGCAGGTATTGGTATCACTAACCAACGTGAAACCACCATTGTTTGGAACAAAGAGACAGGCAAACCTGTTTATAACGCCATCGTATGGCAGTGTCGCCGCACAGCAGATATCTGTGAAGACCTTAAAGCACGAGGCCTAGAAGACTACGTACGTGATAATACTGGCTTAGTCCTTGACCCGTATTTCTCAGGTACCAAAGTAAAATGGATTCTAGACAACGTTGAAGGCGCTCGCGAAGACGCTGAAGCTGGCAAACTACTGTTCGGTACCGTTGATACTTGGTTGGTTTGGAAGATGACTCAAGGACGTGTTCACGTTACGGATTACACTAACGCATCACGTACTATGTTGTTCAACATCAACGATCTATGTTGGGATCAAAAGCTGCTTGATGAAATGGGTATCCCGTCATCAATGATGCCTGAAGTGAAGCGTTCTTCTGAGGTTTACGGTCAAACGAACCTGGGTGGTAAAGGCGGAACTCGTATTCCTATCGCGGGCATTGCCGGTGACCAACAAGCGGCACTTTACGGTCAAATGTGTGTAGAAGCCGGCCAAGCGAAAAACACTTACGGCACAGGTTGCTTCCTTCTAATGAACACGGGCCAAGAGAAAGTCACATCCAAGAACGGCCTACTCACCACACTGGCATGTGGCCCTAAAGGCGAACCAGCATACGCATTGGAAGGGGCGGTATTCATGGGCGGCGCATCAATCCAATGGCTACGTGATGAGATGAAGCTATTGGCTGGCGCAGAAGACTCTGAGTACTTCGCAACCAAAGTCGACTCTTCAAACGGCGTTTACGTAGTCCCAGCGTTTACTGGTTTAGGCGCCCCCTACTGGGATGCTTACGCTCGCGGTACGATTGTTGGCCTGACTCGTGGTGTTAACTCTAACCACATCATCCGTGCAACCTTGGAAGGCATTGCTTACCAAACGCGTGACGTACTAGACGCGATGCAAGCGGACTCTGGCATCAAGCTAGCGAACCTACGAGTTGACGGCGGCGCAGTAGCGAATAACTTCCTAATGCAATTCCAATCAGACGTGCTTGATACTGAAGTTCACCGCCCTGAAGTAACAGAAGTAACCGCTCTTGGTGCGGCTTACCTTGCCGGCCTAGCGGTTGGTTTCTGGGACAGCATTGACGAGCTTCAAAATAAAGCCGTTCTGAACCGCACCTTCATGCCACATCACGACGAAGAGAAACGTAACCGTCGTTACAAAGGCTGGAAGCGTGCTATCAAGTGTGCACAGGTTTGGTCTGAGCTACACGATGACGACGAAGAGTAATACTGAGTATTCAGCTAATCATTAGTCATTAACCGTTGACCTAGGAACTCGAGCAATCTCATCGATTAGATTGCTCGAACCTCAGCAAACGAAACTAAAAAGAGCACTATTTTGTGCTCTTTTTTGCGTTTCAGGCTCAAATTCTACGTTTTGCCCCGCGTTTTTGCGGTTTAGACATGATTCCTTACCATCATGACTTCTCTCTTTTCATCAATTCGAGCACAATAGCGTAAGTTCATATTTTCGATTTTGACGCGCTAGAGCCCTTTGCGCGCAGGGAGTGGTAAGTTAAGTGAAGCAGATACCAAGACACCAGCAGATTGTAGATCTGGTAAAAACACAAGGATATGTGAGCACCGAAGAGCTCGTTGAAAAGTTCGATGTCAGCCCACAAACCATCAGACGAGACCTCAATGAACTGGCCGATAGCAACAAAATCCGTCGCTATCACGGTGGTGCAACCATTCCTTTAAGTTCGGAGAACACCTCATATAACACGCGTAAAGCGCTCAACTTCAACGAAAAAGACGTGATTTCCGACGAACTGGTTAAGCACATCCCAGATGGTGCAACCCTGTTTGTGGATATTGGCACCACGCCAGAATCGGTCGCCCGCGCGCTCAACAAAAGTCACAAACAATTACGAGTTGTCACTAACAACATTAACGTTGCCAGCATTCTTCTGCCTAACCCAGAGATAAAGGTTATCTTGGCCGGTGGCGAAGTGAGAAACCGTGATGGCGGCATTGTAGGCGAAGCGACCCTCGATTTCGTGAAGCAGTTCCGCCTCGATTTCGGCATCTTAGGCATCAGCGGCATCGACTTTGATGGATCACTGCTCGATTTTGATTACCACGAAGTTCGTGTGAAACAAGCCATCATCGAAAACAGTCGCAGCATCTTCTTAGCCGTCGACCACAGTAAATTTGGTCGTAATGCGATGGTAAAGCTCGGCAATATATCTCAAGCGCACATGGTGTTTACTAATCAGCAACCACCGGAAGAGATTCTCAACATCCTTAAAGATTCCGCAATACCGCTAGAAGTGATCGATACCGCTCGTCCTATGAGCGAATAAATCAAAACAAGCGCTCAGTGACGCCACTTTCTTAAATGAATCACGATTCTTTATAGAAAAGTAAAACTTGCTCACACCTACCGTCGCTTCAATGCTCGAATTAGACTTTTTTGAACCTCTGCTTTTATAAGCAGAGGTTTTTTTATGCTCAAATCACATAAAACGCGCATAAACGAAAATAATAAATGACCGAAAACGAAAGTTCATATAGGATTCAATTAAGTTCTAAAATGCTCGTTCGCTCAGAAAGAGGTCAAAACCATGAGTGCTCAACAAAATAATTCAAACAACAGTACATCTTCCACTTTAGACTTGATCGTGATTGGCGGCGGCATCAATGGTGCAGGCATCGCGGCTGACGCAGCCGGTCGTGGTCTAAACGTTGGCTTATACGAAGCAAATGATTTCGCATCTGCGACGTCTTCTGCCAGCTCAAAGCTTATCCACGGTGGCCTACGCTACCTTGAACATTACGAATTTCGTTTGGTTTCGGAAGCACTCGCTGAACGTGAAGTTTTGTTAAGAAAAGCACCTCATGTTGCTCAACCAATGCGCTTCCGTTTACCTCATCGACCATTTTTACGCCCAGCTTGGATGATTCGCTGTGGCCTATTCCTTTACGATAACTTGGGTAAGCGCACCACTCTTCCGGGAAGTAAGACCGTCAACCTAGCGAAATCGGGCCTACTGAAACCAGAAATGAAGACCGGCTTCGAATACTCAGATTGCTGGGTGGATGATGCGCGCATGGTGTTGCTCAACGTGTTGGCAGCAAAAGAGAACAACGCAGAAGTACGTAACTACTGCCGTGTTGAAAAAGCACACCGTGAAGGTGATATTTGGCATGTAACGATCCTTGATGTGATGACAAACCAGCGTTTTGAACGTAAAGCGAAAGCGCTGGTTAACGCGGCTGGCCCTTGGGTTAAGCAGTTCTTTGATGATGGATTAGAGCAGGCTTCGCCTCGTAATATTCGTCTGATCAAAGGCTCACACATTGTTGTGCCACGCATTCACGACGAACCACAAGCGTACATTCTGCAAAACAAAGACAATCGCATTGTGTTCATGATCCCTTACCTAGATAAGTTCTCGATCATCGGCACCACTGACCTCGAATACAAAGGCGACCCGCGCGAAGTTGCTATTGATGATGTCGAAGTCGATTACTTGATTGATATTGTTAACCAACACTTTGTCAAACAACTTGGTCGTGAAGACGTGGTTTGGACATACAGTGGCGTCAGACCGCTTTGTGATGATGAATCGGATTCACCACAAGCGATCACTCGTGACTACACATTGGAATTGGACGCAGAGCTTGATCAAGCACCACTGCTTTCGATCTTCGGTGGCAAGTTGACCACTTATCGTAAGCTCGGCGAAGCGGCACTTAAGAAACTTGAGCCATACCTACCCAACATGGGTGCACCTTGGACTGCCAATGACACGCTTCCAGGTGGTAACTTTAGTTGCAGCAGAGAGCAGCTTGCGAAGATGATCCACACTCAATACCCTTGGGCATCTGAAGCGTTGTTACTTCGCTACGTGACTCAATTTGGTACTTACACGTGGAAGCTACTGGAAGGCGCAGATAGCCAAGCTGACCTTGGCATTCAATTATCAAGCGAGGCGCATGGCGTTTATCAAGTTGAAATCGATTACTTGATCAATGAAGAGATGGCGATGACTGACGAAGACATCTTGTGGCGCAGAACCAAACTCGGCCTGTACATGAGCGAATCCGAGCAGCAAACGGTGACGGATTACTTAAAAGAGAAGCGACAAAGCAAGGTATTAAGCTTTTCTCAAGTAGGCTAACCCACCAGCTTAGACATGGTTCAAGAACATGATCAACAACCAAGCTTAGCGTCCCCCCGCTAAGCTTTTTATATCAGCCCCTATCATAGGCTTGATACCAACTAGGGGCTACCGATATCGAAAATTTTCCTTTCTCTAGAAAAACTTGTACGCGAAAACAGAGTCAAAGACTAGAAAAATAAAAAACTCCCGAAGGAGTTTTTATTGTCTAAATCTGCAATTCGTCATTTAGCCAATCAGCAAAATGACCTGCTCATAAACCCGTTATACGAGCATGCAGTACGTCTTTCAGTACAGAACGATCATGTTTCAATTGGTGCATCGAGCCGTCATCAATGGGTGAATCTTTCAGCTCAAGCTTACGAATCTCTTTATCAAGTTGGTCGTATGTCTTCATGGCTTCGGCAAAGCCACTATCAGATTGAACAAGCTCAGCAATTTTGTCTTTCATTTCAGGAAATTCGTGAACAAGAGAGTGATTTTCACCTAGCATAGGAACCTCTTAAGTTAAGTAAAGTGATTGAGTAAGTCTTAAACACATTCCTTATTAACTTTAGCAAGTGGCTAAAAGAACAAATGAGATCCAGTACACAGCATAGAATATAGGCAATTAAGGTGCGCCAATTTACAAGAATAAATAAGTGTTTTGCACAAAAAACCTTATGACACGACAAGGCTTTTTAGGAAAAAGCTATTGATAAGAACAACGATACAAGTCGCAATATGAGTAGCTGAAAGGTATGTCCACAAAAAGGAGCTAGCTACTGCATCCTCTGGTATCAACTTTATTCATTTGATCATGTGAAGATGTTTCAGAGCCTGTTGATTGGCACCCCGCCACAAACAATAATGTCACCGATAAGATAAGCCATTTCATAATTAATCCTCGTTTGGTCATGACTAAAGCATAGTGCTTAAAGACGCGGATACCTCAATCATTAACTAAAACATTATCAGCCGATAAAGCCTTGGTGAATGAACAAAGCACCGCTTCCTTAATTAACGACCTGCTTTTGTACAAAAAACTTTCACCACACAGGATAAAAATCACACGAGAGTTAAAGTAACGACAGATCCAAGACTAGGATCTAAAACTAATCTCAGATTACCAAACAAACGCTGGATAGGTGATGTTATGGGCGATACATTACCCTAACTAACATTGTTTGAGGTTTACCCCAACCACAAATGTCGTTATGGTGACTTGTAATACCACCATAAAAGCAAGGACTGTCAGAGAACATGAACAGCACGATTGAAACTATTCTGGGGCACCGCTCCATTCGTCAATATACAAATCAACCGATTGAAAAAGCACAACTTGATGTGATTATTCAGGCTGGTCTCGCGGCTTCATCATCCAGTTTACTGCAGGCTGTTTCTATCGTGAGAGTGACAGACAAAGAAAAGCGCAAACTGTTAGCCGAGTACGCAGGTAACCAAGCTTACGTTGAGAATGCGGCTGAATTTTTAGTGTTCTGTATCGACTACCAACGCCACGCTCAAATCAACCCTGAAGTGAAAACCGACTTTACTGAACTGACCCTGATTGGCGCAGTAGATTCTGGCATCATGGCGCAAAACTGTATGCTGGCGGCTGAATCTCTTGGATTAGGTGGCGTGTACATTGGCGGGCTGCGTAACAGCGCACAACAAGTCGATGAACTGTTACAACTACCACAACATACCGCCGTGTTGTTCGGCATGTGCTTAGGTCACCCAGCGCAGCAACCCGAAGTTAAGCCTCGCCTTCCAGCTCACGTGGTGATGCACGAAAACCAATACCAGCCACTGAGCCTAGATGACATTGCCAGCTACGATGATTCGATGCAAAGCTACTACGCAAGCCGTTCAAGCAACCAAAAGCAGAGCAGTTGGTCCCAGCAGATCACGCAAAAGCTATCTGGCGAATCTCGCCCGCATATCCTGCCTTACTTGAACAGCAAGCAGCTGACCAAACGTTAAGCCGTTAAGCCGTTAAGCCGCTAAGCCGCTAAGCCGTTAAGAGATTGCAGCAAACCACAGCACAAACAAAAATGTCAGCGTACGATACGCTGACATTTTTATTTATCCAGAGGCCGCTAGCTTACAGATATTTCTCAATCGGTAACAATTGTAGGAAGCCAGATTGCATTCGTTCCCACTTACCGGTTTCTGGTTCGCTATCCCAGCTTTGCTCGCCGGAATACCAGTACACATCACCGTCTTTCAGTTCTAATCGCCAACTATTATCTTCACTCATTGCTTGTTCGATGGTATCTGCTAACGTTTCAGCAATGGCTTTATTCTCGATGATCAAAACCGATTCCGTATTGAGGTAGGTAGAGCGCAAGTTGAAGTTAAATGAGCCAATGCTCGCGATACTGCGGTCAAAGACGACTGATTTAGCGTGTAAACCATAAGCCGTGTCAGGCGCACATTTAGACACATCTTGAGTCGACGCTTCACACAGCTTAGATTCAGGCTTTAACTCAAACAGGTCGATGCCATTTTCCAACATATCGTAGCGTCTGCCCGCATAAGCGGAGTGATTGGTCACAAGATCATTGGACGCCATTGAATTGGTCAGCGCCTTTATATCAACACCTTCGTTGTTCAACTCTCTCCACTCTTTCAGTTGACTGTCATCGAAAACAAGGTATGCCGACTCAAGTAAGATTTCTTGTTTCGATTCACTCGCCAGCTTTCCGAGAAAGACGGCAGTCGCTTTCGGTTGATCGGTATTATCGGCATCGACAGGGACAGGTTGGTCGTAAACAAAACGGGCATTTACCCAAGTCATGTCACCAATCACCTCTTGGAGCAAACTATTTGCCGCTTCATGGTCTAAGGGCAGTTCTGGGTAATGTTGATAATGGGGAACGGCAATATCATCTATCTTTGAAAGATCCGGTCGTTCATCGTCACCCAACATATCGACGGGGTAAGACCAACGGCTATTCCAGTATTCGATAAAACTGGTTTGGATGGTATTAACGACCGAGCCCATAACCAACACATCACGGTCTCGGAAGTTGATCTCGTCTGAAAGATCGAAGTATTCGTCACCAATATTACGCCCGCCTACCACAGACAAGGTGCCATCTACGGTAAACGACTTATTATGCATACGACGGTTTAAACGAGAAAAATCCCCAACAAAACTCAACCATTTACTGAAACCATGCCGCGCTGGTGTTGGGTTGAAAATTCGGATCTCGACATTCGGGTGTGCATTCAGTGCCGATAATAACCCTTCTCGTTCGTTTAAGTTGATATCATCAAGCATCACTCGTACCTTCACGCCACGATCGGCCGCCGCTAACACACGGCTAGCTAGGTAACGACCCGATTCGTCGGAGTTCCAGATATAATATTGAATGTCTATGCTATGTTCAGCACTTTCAACCAAAGCCAATCGCTGAGCTAAGGCGTCCCAACCTGATTCTTGTAAATGAACAGCGGTGGTTGCTTGATCTAAATGTTCAGGTTGATATTCACTGACTAAAGTCGACAAAGTGCTCGGTTTTGGCGAGGTTTTCGATTCAACGGGATGGTCGATGCCTTCTGGTAATGAAGAACAGCCGCCGAGAATAGCGACTAAGATTAAGGTTAAACTGATGCGTTGGAGCACAGGCATATGTCTGACTTCCTTTCACGGTGACGTCGTTAGAAACTGTCCCTACAACTTTGCGATGAACAAGTTGTTTAGGTCTATTCCTTGATTATTACTGCTAAAACCTGAAATTTATAGAAAAAAAGCCCGAACCTAGGTTCGGGCTTTCTCGATTCGATAAGATAATTACTCGTTATCGTCCAATTTCAGCACTTTACACCGGTTACCTACGGCAACCACATCCCAAATCGCGTACTAAATTTTGGGACAGAATCGTATATCGCTATACCGACTATTGAGTAAAATACATATCTCTTGAGTAGCGAATATGCAGAGGACTGGTTATTGAATACCCACCAAGATTCGGCTGCTTAAGGATAGCTTTAGTCTCAAAGTAGATCGGTGTCGCTGGCATTTCTTGCATCAGAATCGATTCACCTTGATGGTAGAGCTTATTACGCTCAGTAAGACTCGCGGTGGTCTTAGCTTTTGCAATAATGCGATCGTATTCAGCGTTAGACCATTTACCTGGGTTATAGCCACCCTTAGCAAACATGTCTAAGAAAGTTGAGGCTTCATTGTAATCCCCTCCCCATTGATAGCTAAGGATATCAAAGTCACCAGAGCGTCGCTTAGCAATAAAGGCTTTCACGTCTTGTTTGTGCAAAGACATATGTACACCTAAATTCTTTTTCAGCATAGCAGCAACGGCATTGGCCAACTTATCTAGCTCACTATCACTTGCATATTCAAAGGTAATTTCAAGTGGGTGTTGGCTATCATATCCAGCCTCTTTATATAACTCTCGAGCTTTTTGTTCGCGTTGTTGTTGGGTTAACTGACCCCAAGGCGTTTCTGGCTGGCTGTAATTAGCCGTTGCTGGAGGTACAAAGCTAAAGGCAACACCAAAGTCTTTATGGAAGATTTGATGAGCGATGATTTCACGATCGATACTGTAGCCAATAGCTTTACGCAAACGAGCATCGTTAAATGGCGGTTTTGTGGCGTTAAATCCAATGAAATATTCCGCTACCTTAGGGGCAATGACTAATGTCTCTGGCGCCTCTTGTTTGATTTTTTGTACCATGCCAACAGGAATATGCCCTGTCATGCTTATCTCGCCAGTTTGGAAGCGATTGTATTCCGATTTTGCATCAGAAAGAGCTAAGTAGGTAACCTTGTTAATAACGGTTTTTTCATTATTCCAATATAGCGGGTTACGAACAGCCTCAACAAGCTCATTAACAACGTGCTCTGTCATTTTAAAGGCGGAACTTACCACAATGTTCTCAGGTCTTGTCCACTGTGTTCCGTACTTCTTAATCACATGCTCTGGTGCCGCGAATAGACTTTCGTGGATCAGCATGGAAGTAAAGTATGGGATCGCTTTATCTAACGTCAGTTCTAGGGTGTTATCATTAAGAGCCTTGACACCTAGCTGTTCCGCAGGAAGCTTACCTTGGATAATTTCGGCTGCGTTTTTAATATGAGCCGCCTCATAATACCAAGCATAAGGCGCCCCCGTACTAGGGTCGATAACACGCTTAAGCTCAAATTCAAAGTCGTGTGCTGTGATAGGCGTCCCATCAGACCATTTAATACCTTCACGCAGATGGAAGGTATAAGTGAGTCCATTATTTGAAATATCCCAGTGGGTAGCAAGAGCAGGTACAATATTACCGTTAAGATCTTGAGTCACAAGCCCTTCAAACATGTCATTCACGATCGAGGAACTTGCTCCTGTTGACGAAAAGGCGGGATCAAAAGAGGGTGGCTCATCAAAATTACCACGGACTAGATGTTGTTTTGCTGCTAATTGAGTATTAGCAGGTAATTCCGCAGCTACATTTGAGGTTGACCAAGCAAAAGCCAACGTAAGACTGCTTATCTTAAAGAGTGTAGATATTTTCATTAGTGGGCTAGATTCTAAGAACAATTAAAACCATTATATAAAACATGGTTTTAAAGAGAAGTAACCAAAGTCTATAACTTATAATGAGATGCTTTATACAAACTATCTTCTGTATCCAATATCGCACCTCGATATAAGGTGGATAAGAAGTGTTTGCGCTTGGTTTAAGAGATGCGCAACTGGTCACTTTTTGTAGAAGAAATATGACATTCGAACAGTGCTAATTTAGCTTCGCTATCGAATCACGCAACACCAAACTGCCAGTGGTTTTGATGGTGGTCGCTTGCTCGGTTTCACCGACGATTTTTAGAATCGCTTTTTGCGTCATTTGCTCTAATGGCACACTGACAGACGTTAAGCTTGGCGTTAAAAACGCCCCCACTTTGCTGTTATCAAAGCCGACGATCGAAACATCTTGAGGCAATGAGTACCCAAGTTCGGTTAACGCCTTAATCGCACCAATCGCCATGTCATCGTTTTCAGACAAGATAGCGGTGAATGTTGCTTTGCTTTTTGCCAAAGCCTGAGCCGCAAGATAACCGCTCTCCATCGTCCAATCACCTTGAACAACTTTGGACTCATCCAATACCATACCCTGTTTAGTTAACACATCTTGATAGGCTTGGTAACGCAGCTTGTCGGTCGAAGAACCGGCTTTACCTCGAATCACTGCAATGTCTGTATGACCTTGCTCAATGATGTGTTCAACCATCAAACAAGCGCTCTGATAATGGTCGGTGGTAATGGCATGATTGGGCTTCGACGGCATTTCTCGGTTGAGCACCAGAATCGGTGTGTCAGTGCTTTCGATGATCTTTGCTATCTCACTTTCGGTTAAGCACTGTGGATAGATGATGATGCCCGCGCACTTCATATCTAACAGGAAGTTGATCGCCTTTCTTTCGTCTTCAGCGCTGTGTTTTCCATCGGTGATCACCAACTGGTGATTCGACTTTTCGCTATAAGAGGCCGCGTGATACATCAAGGAAGAGAAATAAGGGCCATTAAACAACTCATTGGTGATAACAAAGCCGATGAAATTGGTCTTCTTGGTCGCTAATTGCTGGGCCAACAAATTCGGTCGATAACCTGTTTCTTGAATCGCATCAAAGACCTTTTTCACCACGTCTGGGCGCACGATGTTCTTACCATTTAAGACACGAGAAACGGTCGATTTAGAGACGCCTGCGCGGTTTGCGACATCAAGCATGGTTACCATTTGCTTCTTTTCCTTTATAAAAAATTAGCCGACATAGGCCGACTAATTCATTGCAAAATGACAGCTCACAGTTCACATAACTGCGCTGGGAAATGCATTCTAAATAGTGGCACCGTTAGATGCAATCACGCCTTTATACCACTCGAACGACTTCTTACGCTTGCGCTCTAGTGAGCCAGATTGATCGTTATGCTTATCTACATAGATGAATCCGTAACGTTTTTTCATCTCACCGGTGGTGAACGACACTAAATCGATACAGCCCCAAGGGGTATACCCCATCAAATCAACACCATCAATCGCAACGGATTTTTTCATCTCTTTGATGTGGTCGCTAAGGTAAGCGATGCGGTAGTCGTCATGAATGCTGCCATCTTCTTCAATGGTATCTACAGCGCCAAAACCGTTCTCAACGATGAACAATGGCACTTCATAACGTTCATACAGAGACGCTAAACAGAAACGTAAACCGGTTGGATCAATCGGCCAGCCCCAATCGCTAGACTGAATAAACGGGTTATCGACCGAGTTTTCATGACCGCCGTCCATCGCTTCTTCAGTTGACTGATGCGAAGAAGAATCCAAGGTATTTGACATGTAGTAGCTAAAGCCTAAGTAATCCGCCTTACCTTCTTTTAGGATCTGCTCATCTTCGGGCTGCATCTCAATGTTGAAGCCTTTGATTGCCCAATCACGCTTAGCGTAATTTGGGTAACGACCACGCACCATGACATCCGAGAAGAAATAACGGTCACGCATCGCTTGCTGCGCCACCATGATGTCTTCTGGCTTTGAAGAACGAGGATAGAAAGGCACCATCGCACACATTGCGCCGATTTGAAGATCTGGATTGATCTCATGACCTTTCTTAACCACCAAAGCACTGGCCACAAACTGGTGGTGAACCGCTTGATACATGGCTTCTTGCGGCTTTTCACATTGTGGGAACTTCACGCCAGAGCATAACCAACCGAAAATGTCTGCCGAAGTGTTCATCTGGTTGTTGATCTCGTTAAACGTCATCCAGTATTTCACTTTGTGCTGGTATCGCTCCATCACTGTAGTTGAATACTTAACGAAGAAGTCGATCACTTTTCGGTTCATCCAGCCGCCATATTCGTTAGCTAGATGGTAAGGCATTTCAAAGTGGCTCAGTGTTACCACCGGCTGAATATTGTATTTCAACAGCTCGTCAAACAGATCATCGTAAAACGCTAAACCCGCTTCACACGGTTCTGATTCGTCACCATTTGGGAAAATACGCGTCCACGCGATACTGGTACGGAAACACTTAAAGCCCATCTCAGCGAATAACTTAATGTCTTCTTTGTAACGGTGGTAGAAATCAACAGCCACTTGGTTGGGGTAGTTTTCGCCATCAATCACACCATCGGTGATTCGACGTTGTACACCATGAGCACCCGCTGTTAATACATCAACAACACTGACGCCTTTACCATTCGCATCCCAGCCACCTTCTAGTTGGTGTGCTGCAACCGCACCACCCCATAAAAAATCGTTCGGAAATTCGTTGTTCATACCATTACTCGCTACAAGTTATTCGTGAAAAAGATCAGGATTAGAGTGCTTATTGCAACTCTGAAACCGATTTCAATAAAAGCAAAGATACAGATTGAAACCGGTTTCAGCAATAGTTAAACGATCTTTTTTGATCGAAATATCGATCCATTAAAAATTGCTGTACCGGTTTAACTTGGAGTTTTGACACCCAATTTCATTCTCGATAACACAGAGTCTTGATGGCTTCTGTCTTCAAACGTTGTCTGATATGGTGGCGGCAGAACTTCAGCAATTGTTTAGATAGTATTGAATATGAAAACACTCACCATACTTGATGGCGGCATGGGCCGAGAACTCAAAGAAATTGGCGCGCCATTTTCTCAACCACTTTGGAGTGCTCAAGCGCTGATTGAAGCACCCGACTTTGTTAGCCAAGCGCATCAAAACTTTGTCGATGCCGGAGCTGAAATCCTGATCACCAATAGCTACGCCTGTGTGCCTTTTCATTTGGGTGAAGAGCTGTTCGAGCAACGAGGCTTTGAACTAGCCGCACTGTCTGGTGAGCTGGCTAAAGCAGTTGCTGACAATGCTTCTCACACCGTGAAAGTGGCGGGCGCGATTCCACCGCCATTTGGCAGCTACCGACCAGACTTGTTCAAGGTAGAAGAGGCAGCGCCAATCATTCAAACGCTTTACGATGCCCAGGATCCAAACATCGATCTTTGGATAGCGGAAACCATCTGCAGCCTGCAAGAATTCGATTCCATTCATGCGGTACTTAAGCAGTCAGATAAGCCGTGTTACTACGCATTCAGTTTGGAAGATACCAAGGGCGATTCTGCCAATATTCGTTCTGGCGAGAGCGTAACAGACGCCATCAAACTTGGCTGCCAATCAAACGCGACAGGCATTATGTTTAACTGCTCAGTACCTGAAGTGATGGACCAAGCCATTATCGATGCTAAGAAAGTGATCGAGGAGCTAGGCAGCGATTTAGAAATTGGTGTCTACGCTAACAACTTTGCACCTATCAGTAGCGAACATGAAGCGAATGACATGTTTCAAGAGATGCGGGAGTTGGATGGTCAAGGTTACTTAACTTACGCTAAACGTTGGCACGCACTGGGCGCGAATATTATCGGTGGCTGTTGTGGCATCGGGCCAAAACACATTCAAGCCCTAGCCGATTGGAAACGCTCCATACAGAGCTGATCCCGAGCTTCAACTAGAATAAAATAAATAGAGAACAGGTTGAGGGATCTGTTCTCTATTTGTAAGTGGTGTCTCTGAGCACACTGATACAAAACAACGATTTGGAGCAACTGATGAGCAACACGCAACGCAAAATTAAATGGGGCATCGCAGGGCTAGGCAATATCGCCAATCGATTCGCAACGGCAGTCACAGAGCACTGTATGCATGGAGAACTGTATGCCGTTGCCGCAAGAGATCACTTCCGCGCAGCCACGTTCGCCAACAAGTTTGCTTGCGACAAAGCTTATGGTTCTTATCAAGAGATGGCGAATGACCCAACAGTAGAAGCGGTTTACATCGCCACCGTTCATCCATACCACCAGCCACTCGCAGAACTATTTCTAAAGAATAAAAAACATGTATTGGTTGAGAAGCCGGCTTTTACCAACCTTGCTGACTGGCTTGAGATGAAAGCTCTCGCGAAACAAAATGGCGTGATGCTGTTAGAAGCGATGAAAACCGTGGTGTTTCCTGCGTATCGTGAGTTTCAATCATTCTTGGTCGACAACAACATTGAGATAGATACTATCGAAGCCAGCTTTGGTAACCAGCACGACTATGAGCCCGATTTGTTTATCTTCAATCCAGACTTGTCAGGCGGAGCAACGCTTGATGTTGGCGTCTATGGGCTTTGGTTCTTCTACGACCTGTGTCGAACGCTGGGTGTAAACCCTTCAAAACCACAGGTAGAGATGTCATGCCTGTATGAGGGGGCAAACGTTGATACCGATGCGTGCTTTACCTTCTCTGGTGAGGTGAACGGTAAGATATCGGCATCAACGGTGCAGAACCTTCCCCGAACAGCACACTTAAGTGGACCCGAAACCAAAATCACCATTCACGAAAAATGGTGGAATCCGGCCTTTATTGAGATTGAACATCAAGGTAACAAGTCGACCATCAACTACCGTGTGAAAGGCAATGGATTCGAGTTTGAAATCGACCACTTTTCAGAGTTGGTGCTTCAAGGCAAAACTGAATCGAATATCCTAAGCTCAGAGATAACCTCTCGTGTTCTCGACACGGTGGAAAAAGCACTGATTGGCTCTGGCTATCCACATTTAACTCAACCTCGAGGTTAGGAAAAGCACACTGGGCAACCTCAATACCGAATACCAATCGTAGTCAATAACTGCGATTACCCCTGTCAATATCCACATTTACGAACTAAGCAATGATAAATTCCGCGCCAAAAAAGACACGGAATTTATCAATACAGATGAGAGACTTAGCGTTTAAGCTAAAGTCGACTGCGTATCGTCACCAACACAGACAAAGCGCCGCAAAGTACCAACACCACCCCTAAATCTTGAATCATTCCCGCTAAAGCGAGTCCAGAGCCGATCAAGGTGTAGTACATCAAACCAAACAGTGCGCCTGCACTTCCCGCTTGAGATTGGTAGCGAACTAATGCGCGACTCAACACATTGGGAATCGCAATACCAAACGCCATGACCACCAGCATCATCGGAAGTAAAAACCATATTGAGTGTTGTGAAAAATAGACACCCACTGCACCTAGTGTTTGAAGCCCTGCCGCGATACCAATCAAAGACATTGAAGACACTTGTCGCTTCAATAATGTCTTGTTCACCAAACTTCCTAACAGGGTCCCGAACCCAAGTACAATGCCGCTGTAGCCAAACTGCTCGACGCTAAATCCAAGTTGAATGAAGGCAAATGAACCCAATTGATAATAGGAAAACAGCGCAATATTGAACGACGCGACCAACAACGCAGACATCCATATATCGCTATCTTTGACCATGTGAATACTGAGTGACTTTAACGGCAATGGCTGCCTAGATTGTTGCGTTTCAGGCAATGACCATAGGCTGTGTGCCAACAGCACTAACACCATAATAAACAAGGCAATAAACACATATTGATGCCCGCCCGCTTGGCTTAATTGACCGCCAAGAAGCAGGCCGATGATTGGGCTAATCGACAGCCCCATTCCCATGTAACCAAACACCTTGGCCAGTTCAGTACCGCTAAAGGCATCGCGCAGCATGGTTTGTGTCACCACCGAGCCCACCGCAAGCCCGAAAGCGCCCATGGCTCTGGCTATCATCAACCAAGCAAAACTATTGGTTTGCATTGCGATCAGCGCAGAACACGCGAATAACCCCAAGCCCAATAATAGGGTTGGCCGACGCCCCCATCTGTCTGCCAATATGCCCCATACCACCACACCGAGCGCAAACGCTGAGAAGTAGATCGAGAGGGTTTGCGCCGCTTGTGCGTAACTCACAGCAAAGAATGTCGATATTGAATCCAGAGCCGGGCTATAGATGGTTTCTGCAATTTGAGGGAACATCAGCAATAGCACCATTTGCCATAAAGACGGTTTTGTTTTCATCATTTTTCCAAGACCAGTGAACTTGACGAGGAGTCTAGGGGAAACTAACCTTGGTTCGTTAACAACATTAAAACCAAAAACAACAAGATTGGGACAAATGGCATTAATCAACGAGACCATTAAGTTTGATGCAGACAGCTTGCCTGCGCCCGTAATAGGGATTGCTGCAGAGCTCGGTCAGCATGATTCAGGAATACATCAGCACGTAAAAGGACAGCTGCTGTATGCGCCGCGGGGCTGCATCACCTTGACCTTGGAAAACGCCATTTGTATTTTGCCGCCGACCAAAGCCGTGTGGATCCCGCCCTATACCAAGCATCGCGCGCAGATGACCAATGTGGTGGCTTACCGGTCGCTCTATTTTGATAGCAGTATTTACACCGGCCCAGAAGCGATTGAAATTGTGGAAGTGAATGAGCTTTTAAAAGCCCTGATCAATAAGATGGCTTTCTGGGATTGGGGCATTGCCCGCGAGCAAACCACCAATACCGCCAATCTATTTTGGGAAGAGTTTTACAGCGCTAACCAACACTCGTTTATCTTGCCGCTACCGACAGATCGCCGCTTTAAAAGCTTTTGCAAACGAGTCCGAACCGCTTCCTTTCTTGCCCCAGCCCTGTCGACATTAGCGAACTCAGTTGGCGCAAGCACCAAGACGATTACTCGATTATTCAAAGCCGAAACAGGCATGACTTATCAAGAGTGGCGTCAGCAATGGCGCTTGTTTAAAGCAATTGAACTGCTCTCAGAAAACCGACAAGTCGGTGACGTAGCTCATCGGCTAGAATTCTCATCCAACAGTGCGTTTATCGCCTTTTTCAAACAGCAAACCGGGCAAACTCCGTTGGCGTTTACCAAGTTAGCAGCATGATTGTTGTTATCCAAACGCTTAAGTTTTACTGAGCTCAGATACAAAAAAACCAGAACATGAGTTCTGGTTTTTAGGCGTATTTTAAAGCGAGATGCCGTCGTTATTTGGTGTAGAAAGCGCGTTTCAATGCCATCTCTAAACCACGAACTTCAGCCAAGCCTTTCAATCGACCGATCGCCGAATAACCTGGGTTAGTGGTTTTCTTCAGGTCATCCAGCATTTGATGACCGTGATCCGGACGCATTGGAATTAAGCGGTGATCGCCCACTTCTGCACGACGATTTTCTTCATCCAAAATGGCCATTACAACGTTGTACATGTCCACATCACCATCTAGGTGCGCAGCTTCATGGAATGTCATTGGGTTACTCTCTTCACGCTTAGTTGAACGCAGGTGCGTAAAGTAAATTCGGTCACCGTGCTTTTTGATCATATTAACCAGATCATTGTCACCACGAACACCGTATGACCCTGTACACATCGTCAAGCCATTCATCTTGCTTGGTACATGTTCGGTCAACCAATCAATGTCTTCGATCGTTGAAACGATGCGAGGCAAGCCTAGAATCGGACGCGGTGGATCGTCTGGGTGAACCGCCATCTTCAAGCCATTCGCATCACAGATAGGCATCACCTCCTCGAGGAAGTAAGACATGTGCTCACGTAGCTTGTCTTTATCGATTCCCGCATAGCGATCCAGCTGTGCTTGAAACGCTTCAAGTGTGTAGCCTTCTTCAGCGCCCGGCAAACCCGCGATGATGTTGTTGGTCAGTTGCTGAATTTGCTCTGGCGTCATGTTGTTGAAGTAATCCAACGCTTGCGCTTGCTCTGACTCTGAATAGTCTGACTCTGCACCTGGACGTTTTAAGATATGCAGCTCAAATGCCGCAAACGCAATTTGGTCAAAACGCAGTGCGCGCGAGCCATCAGGCATTTCAAACTCTAAATCAGTACGCGTCCAATCCAACACGGGCATGAAGTTATAACAAACCGTATCGATGCCACACTCAGCAAGATTAGACAGAGTTTGCTTATAGTTATCAATCCACTGCTGGTAGTTACCCGTTTGAGTTTTGATCTCTTCGTGCACCGGCACGCTTTCTACAACCGACCACGTTAAACCTTTCTCTTCGATAATGGCTTTACGCTTAAGGATTTCTTCTTTTGTCCAAACTTCACCATTAGGAATATGGTGCAGTGCATTCACAATACCAGTTGCGCCCGCTTGACGAATATCGTCTAGCGAAACTTGATCATTAGGGCCGTACCAACGCCACGTTTGTTCCATGAGACTTACCTTTCTTTAAGACGCACTTAGCCGACTCGAATTAATCAAGCTAAATGCAATAACGACTTCTTAATGGCAGCAATGACAATTACTGCCCGAGATAGCACCGGTCTACGCCGGTCTAAAGACGATTACCTATCAACAACCTAGTGAATGAATTAGCTTTCTGAGCTAAGCAGCACCACTGGATTGGAGCTAAATAAGTAACCATCAAAGTTTGGGTCATCAATGTCTGACAGCGCTAACAAACGCTGTTTAACATTCTCAAGGTGTTGCCACATTGCGTTCTTAGCAGCGACAGGGTCTTTGCGCTGTAAGGCGGCGAGGATTCGAGCATGATCATCTAACCATTCTTCACGGTAATCTTGACCACTGATGTGAGAGTGGAGTTTATTCCACATTGGACTCTTTTCACGTCGATCCCAGGATTGTTTCAACATATCTACCAACACAGAGTTTTGAGTGGCCTCTGCAATACACATGTGAAATCTTTCATCTCCGCTGCAATCGGTGGTGCCGCTTGCAAGCTCTTCGCGCTCGAGTTCGAGTGCAGAGCGCATCTTAACGATGTCGCCCGGAGTAACCTGAGTTGCCGCAAACTCCGCGATATTACTTTCCAGTAATTGACGGGCCTGCAGCATCTCGAATGGACCAGCGTCGTCACTGACCACATTCTCGCGAGAATGAGTTGGAATATTCAGGACATAAACACCCGACCCTTTTTTCACCTCAACTAAGTTTTCGAGCTCCAGCATAATGATCGCTTCACGCACCACTGTGCGGCTTACATCTAAACGAACAGCAATATCGCGTTCTGGAGGCAACCTGTCTCCGACCTTATACAGGCCTTCAATCAGTTCTCTTCTTAGTACTAACCCTATCTCCTGATAAGGTCTTTTCGGCTCGAAAGGCATCATGATGATATTGTCACTTTTTTCCATTGTATTTCTCTCGCCATCATAATGACCAAATATAATTGGTCAACCTCTATATCCTAAAATGCAGTAACACCTTGTTTTTGTATTACGCTTTTTTATATATTTGCTCGTTATTCAACAGACTGAATACGATCAATCAGTGCACTCAATTCTGGGTTCGTTTTCTCTAGCTCGTCATACATTGGTTGAACCGCGAGTGCGAACGCAGCCTTGTCTGGCTCCACAAAAGTAACACCCATTTTCTCGGCTTTGGCGCGCTCTTTTGCTTCCGACTCAGCCCACAGTTTTTTCATCAATTCAGACGAATCACTTGCCGCTTTCATCAATGCATCTTGTTGTTCTTTCGTCAATTTATCATATGATTTCGTTGAGATAACCAACACATCAGGCACCATCGTATGCTCGTCTAAACTGAAGTATTTAGACACTTCACTGTGACGGCTCAAGCTGAATGAAGGAATGTTATTTTCAGCCGCATCTACGACACCTTGCTGCAGTGCTGTGTACAACTCACCGTAAGCCAACGGCGTTGGGTTACCACCGAGTGCTTTCACCATCGCAATCGCTGATGGGCTTGGCTGAACACGAACTTTCAAACCTTTCAGGTCTTCAGGTTTGTTAATAGGTTTATTCGTATAAAAGCTACGCGCACCTGCGTCATAATACGTCACACCAATAAAGCCACTGTCACGAGAAGAGTTGAGAATGTCACGGCCTACTTCACCATCAGTCACACTGTAGTAGTGTGCTTGATCGCGGAATAAGTAAGGCATGTTGAATGCTGAGTAAGCAGGAGAAAAAGCTTCTAATTCAGCAGCATTACTTTTCACCATATCTAATGCACCATTTTGCATTAACTCCATTGATTCACGCTGTGTGCCCAGTTGAGCATCAGGGTAAATACGAATGCGCACCTCACCATCCGTCAATTCACGTACTTCTTTCGCCATAAACGTCATCGCTTTGTGTACCGCATGGTCGCGAGGGTGGTTATGGCTCAGTTTCAATGTTGTCACTGCATAAGCAGAGGCCGTTGATCCAAAAGTGAACGCTGCGCCGACAACCGCACTAATCAAAATTTTACGCATCTTCATTCTTATTCTCCGTGGATTGGTTATCCAATATGTAGGGTGTTTTTTGTTATGAGGTCATATTGAGGGTCAAAAAAGAAACCGTCAAAGCTAAAAATGAAATTGATTGACCAATATCACAATAAAAACCCACAAATTGGTCAACCAAAGTCATTTGTGAATTAGATCACGCTTACTATTGATTGAATGCCTTATTATTCAGCCAGATTTTGGAACATACCTACCTACATAAAAATAACCCCCTTGCATTGGTAAACCAATTCTTGCGAGATGCGCAACTTAGTGAAAGGAAATAAAAATGAATAAATTGGTCAGTTATATAAATAAAGGGTTGGCCGCCTTTACTGTGTCTCTTTCGTCTTTTTTAGTGCTGTGCGTGATCTGGCAGGTGTTGTCCCGCTATGTCATTGGTAAACCAAGTACCGTTACCGACGAGCTCGCTCGTTACCTCTTTATGTGGGTTGCTTTAATCGGCGCTGCCTACACGACAGGTCTTAAACGCCACCTAGCTATTGACCTACTGACGATGAAGTTAACGGGTAAACGTAAGCTCATTAACGAAATCGTTATTCAAATCGCGATTGCAACCTTCTCTTATATTGTTCTGGTTCACGGTGGAAGCCAGCTAGCGGCTAAAACACTCGCCATGGGGCAACTAACACCCGCTCTAGGTTTAGAAATGGGTTACATCTATTTCTGCTTGCCTATCAGTGGTGCTTTGATGATTTTTTACTCGCTCGTATTTACCTACGAACGCGTTCAAAAATTAATATCTGGCGACGACCTAGTCACCGAATCTCAACTTGATTGATAGAAGGATTTCACAATGGAATGGCAAGTAATACTGACTTTATTCGGTAGTTTCGCTGTACTGCTTACAATCGGTGTACCGGTCTCTTTTGCGATTGGTTTATCGTCATTAGCAACAATTTTAATGAGCTTACCGCTGGAGCCTGCGATTGCGGTAGTCGCCCAACGTATGGCGGCAGGACTTGATAACTTCGCACTATTAGCAATCCCGTTCTTTATTTTGGCAGGCAACATCATGAACCAAGGCGGCATCGCGCTGCGCCTGATCAACTTCGCGAAAGTGTTAGGGGGGCGTCTGCCGGGTTCATTGGCACACGTAAACGTGATGGCAAACATGATGTTTGGGTCAATCTCAGGCTCAGCAGTTGCATCGGCGGCTGCAGTGGGTGGCACCATGTCTCCTCTGCAAAAGAAAGACGGCTACGACGAAAACTTCTCTGCTGCGGTAAACATTACTTCGTGTCCTACTGGTCTATTGATTCCGCCAAGTAACACGCTGATCGTTTTTTCTTTGGTTTCAGGTGGTACTTCAATCGCGGCATTATTCTTAGCGGGCTACATCCCTGGTCTCATTATGGGGCTAAGTATCATGATTGTGGCCGGCATTATTGCGAAACGTCGTGGTTACCCAATCGCAGAACGCCCGTCAATGTCATTGGTTCGGGATACCTTTTTAAAAGCGGCGCCATCTCTAGCACTGATCGGTATCATCATGGGTGGCATCATTGGTGGTATCTTTACTGCGACAGAGGCATCGGCAATTGCCGTGGTATACACCTTCGTTCTCGCTGTACTTATCTACCGTGAAGTGAAATGGTGCGATATTCCAAAGATCATCCTTGAGTCTGCAGTAACGACATCTATTGTTCTACTATTAGTCGGTGCATCCATGGGGATGTCTTGGGCAATGGCAAACGCCGATGTACCTTACATGATTGCCGATGCACTCCTTGCCGTCTCTGATAGTCCACTAATGATCCTATTGATTATCAACGTGATTCTGCTAATTGTAGGGATCTTCATGGATATGACACCAGCGGTACTGATCTTCACACCAATCTTCTTGCCAATCGCGCTGGACCTGGGCATCGACCCTGTTCACTTCGGCATCATGATGACCTTCAACCTAGCTATCGGTATCTGTACACCGCCAGTGGGTAGTGCTCTATTCATCGGTTGTTCGGTTGCCAACATTGCCATCGACAAAGTCATCAAACCATTATTGCCATTCTATGCCGCACTGATTGCAGCCCTAATGGCCGTTACTTTTATCCCTGAACTGAGCTTATTCCTACCTGAATTGGTACTGGGCTACGGTTCGTAATTAGGTCGCAGAGACACTCTAAGACTGCTAAACACTCAAACGCTTTATCAAATAATAAAATCCCGCGGGTTCGCTGGCGGGAAAAGGAACTGAATAATGAAGACTGTTGCTAACTCTACGCTGCCAAACACTGTATTACGACCTGACTACGACCGTTCAGCACTCCAAAGCCGTATTGTGCACCTTGGTTTCGGTGCATTTCACCGAGCGCACCAAGCGCTATTCACCAATGAAATGCTCAGCAAAACCAACACTGATTGGGGCATTTGTGAGATAAACCTATTCGGCGGCGAAGACCTAATTGAATCACTTCGCACGCAAGACCATCTTTACACCGTAGCTGAAAAAGGCGCTGAATCCACCGACGTTAAAGTAATCGGCTCAGTAACCGAATCTCTTCACCCAAGTCTAGATGGCATCGAATCCGTATTAGAAAAAATGGCCGAACCTCAAGTGGCGATCGTTTCTATGACCATCACAGAGAAAGGCTACTGCGCTGATCCAGCGACAGGAAAACTCGACAAAAATAACCCATTAGTCATCGCTGACCTAGCTAACCCAACTCAACCAAAATCGGCGCTTGGCTATATTGTCCAAGCGCTAAAAATACGCCGCGACCGCAACCTTTCTCCATTCACGGTCATGTCTTGCGACAACGTGCAAGAGAACGGCCATGTAGCAAAAGCAGCGATCATTGAGTTCGCTCAACTGCTCGACCCAGAATTACGTGATTGGATTGAAACCCATGTCACCTTCCCATGCACCATGGTTGACCGCATCGTACCCGCAGCAACAGAAGAAACACTGACAGAAATTGCAGAGCTGCTTGGTTGTGAAGACCCATGTGGCATCGCCTGTGAACCCTTCCGCCAATGGGTGATTGAAGATAACTTTGTGGCAGGTCGTCCAGATTGGAATATCGTTGGCGCTGAGTTCGTCGAAGATGTGGTGCCTTACGAAGAGATGAAACTGCGCATGCTCAATGGCAGCCACTCTTTCCTTGCTTACCTGGGATACCTCGGTGGTTACGACCATATTTCCGACACCATGACGGATGCAGGCTATCGAAAAGCCGCTTTTGACATGATGATGAAATCCCAAGCGCCGTCGTTAACGATGCCTGAAGGGACTGATTTAGAAGGTTACGCGACCTTGCTGATCAACCGCTTCACTAACCCAAGTTTGAAACATAAAACGTGGCAGATTGCGATGGATGGCAGCCAGAAGATCCCTCAACGCATGGGTGGCAGCTTACGATTCCATTTAGAGCAAGGCTCAAATTTCTCGTGGCTTGCAACCGCTATCGCTGGCTGGATGCGTTATGTATCTGGCGTTGATGAGCAAGGCAACGAGATTGATGTTCGCGATCCAATGGCAGATACACTTCGCCAGATCTGCGACCAGCATGGACTCAATGTATCTGTGGTTCCGGCGTTGCTTGCGGTTGAAGCGATTTTCCCTGCCGAACTAGGCCAAAATCCGCAGGTCATTGATGCGGTAAGTTCAGCGTACCAATCACTAATTCAACACGGTGCTGTTGCGACCGTGGCTGCGTTATAAGGAGTACAAACAATGAAGAATTTCTTATGTGAAGACTTTTTACTGTCGAATGAGACTGCACGCCGTTTGTACCATGAACACGCAAGCCACCAGCCGATTTATGACTATCACTGCCACCTAAACCCGGCAGAAGTAGCTCAAGATCGTCAGTTCGAAAACATGTCTAAGATTTGGCTTGAAGGTGACCACTACAAATGGCGTGGCATGCGTTCAGCAGGGATTGATGAGCGTCTGATTACTGGAGGGGCAAGCGATTATGATAAGTTCATGGCATGGGCTAGAACCGTCCCTCAAACCTTGGGCAACCCACTTTACCACTGGACTCATTTAGAACTACGCCGTCCATTTGGCATGACTGGCACTCTCTTTGGTCCAGAAACCGCAGACCAAATTTGGCACGAAGGCAACGAGCTATTAGCGACACCAGAATTTAGTGCTCGCGGCATCATGAAGCAAATGAATGTGGTGATGGCAGGTACGACAGACGATCCTATTGATTCTCTTGAACACCATAAAGCGATCGCTCAAGACAATTCATTTAATGTGAAGGTTCTACCAAGCTGGCGCCCAGATAAAGCGTTCAAAATTGAACTTGATGGCTTTGCTGATTACCTACAAAAATTAGGCATGGTTGCTGACATTGAGATCACTCGCTTCCATCATCTATTGAATGCTTTAGACAGCCGCCTAGCGCATTTCAACGACCATGGTTGCGGTGCAGCAGACCACGGTATTGAAGTGGTTCGCTACGCACCTATTCCATCAGAATCGGATTTGGATGCCCTGTTAGCTCGACGCCTCAATGGCGAAACACTCACCGATCTAGAATGTGCGCAGTTTTCAACCGCGGTTCAAGTGTGGCTAGGCAAGCGATACGCAGCAATGGGTTGGGTAATGCAGCTTCACATTGGTGCTCAGCGCAATAACAACACACGCATGTTCCAACGGTTAGGCGCAGATGCAGGGTTTGATTCGATCAGCGACAAGACGTTTGCCTTCGAATTGGCTCACCTGTTAGACGAGATGGATCAAAGCAATGAACTGCCTCGCACCATCCTTTACTGCTTAAACCCTCGCGATAACGAGATGATGGCCACCATGATTGGTAACTTCCAAGGGGGCGGCATCGCGGGCAAAGTTCAGTTTGGTTCTGGCTGGTGGTTCAACGATCAGAAAGACGGCATGCAACGCCAAATGGAACAGTTATCTCAACTTGGTCTGCTTAGCCAGTTTGTCGGCATGCTGACTGACTCTCGCAGCTTCTTGTCGTACACACGCCACGAATACTTCCGCAGAATTCTGTGTGACATGCTTGGTCGTTGGGCTGAAAACGGCGAAGTGCCAAACGACATGTCACTGCTTGGCCCTATGGTCGAAGACATCTGCTTTGGTAACGCAAAACGCTACTTCGAAGAGAGGGCGTAACCCATGAAACATATCGCCATCATTGGTGAGTGCATGATCGAGCTGAACGGCAAACCGTTCGGCTCAATGCATCAAACGTTTGGCGGAGACACACTCAATGCTGCGGTCTATTTAAGCCGCGGCTGCGAGGCCAACCTCAAGCAAGATGAGATCAAAGTGTCCTACGTCACCGCTTTAGGCGCAGACCCAATTAGCAAAGGGATGCTAGAACGCTGGCAACAAGAAGGGGTGTCGACCGACCTTGTTCTGCAAGACAGCCAACGAACTCCAGGCCTATACCTGATTCAGCTTGATGACGCAGGTGAACGTACCTTTCTGTATTGGAGAAATCAGTCGGCTGCGCGCTACCTACTGCAGCACCCAGATTTCAATCAGATAAAGCAGGCACTGCGTCATGTCGATATGGTCTTTCTCAGCGGTATCACATTAGCGATTCTGCCTGAGCAAGATCGTATCAAGCTATTGAACATCTTGGTTGAGTTGAAAACACAAGGCGTTGAGATCGCCTTCGACAGTAACTTCCGCCCTGCACTTTGGCCACAGGACGAAAACCAAACCGTCAAAAACAGCTACCAAGCCATGTATACATTGACGGATTTAGCGTTAGTAACATTCGATGATGAACAGTTAATTTGGGGAGATAGCTCTCCAGAACAAACTATCGAACGTCTAACTGCGCTAGGGGTTAAGCGATGCATCGTCAAACTGGGTGCCGATGGCTGTCTCATTCAAGATACCACTATTCAAAGTGACATAAATCCAGATTCTGGTACCGCTTCGGCTCCACGGGCGGTGCCGACCCTACCTGTTGAGCATGTCGTTGATACGACCTCAGCAGGAGACTCATTCAATGGCGGATTTTTATCTGCTTACCTTGCGGGCGAAGACTTAATAACGTCGTGCCAGCGTGGCAATACCATGGCAGGCGTCGTTATCCAACATCGTGGTGCCATTATTGCAAAAGAACTCACTCAAGCGGCCTTCACAACCATTTAAGGAATACCAATGTCTAACATCAAACAACAACTGAAAACACTGAAAGTTATCCCTGTGATCGCTATCGACAACGCTGAAGACATCATCCCTCTGGGAAAAGTGTTAGCTGAAAATGGTTTACCTGCAGCAGAAATTACGTTCCGTTCTGAAGCGGCTGTCGAAGCGATTCGTCTACTTCGTGAATCACAACCAGATATGTTGATCGGCGCAGGCACAGTACTCAATCGTGAGCAAGCGATCGCGGCTAAAGAAGCGGGCGCTACGTTCGTCGTCTCTCCTGGCTTTAATCCAAACACGGTAAGAGCCTGCCAAGAGATTGGTATCGATATCATTCCTGGAGTCAACAACCCGAGTACAGTAGAAGCGGCATTAGAAATGGGCTTAACCACATTGAAATTCTTCCCAGCTGAAGCATCAGGTGGCATCAACATGGTTAAGTCACTTCTTGCGCCTTACACGGATATTGAGATCATGCCGACAGGTGGCATTAACCCAAACAACATTAAAGACTACCTCGCGATACCTCGAGTACTCGCATGTGGCGGTACTTGGATGGTGGATAAGAAGTTAATTGAAGAAGGCAATTGGGAAGAGCTGGCTCATTTAACTCGTGAAGCCGTTAAGTTAGTCAATTAATGTAATGCAAAGGTATCTCTGTTAAAAATCAATATCACTTAAATCATAAAGGCTAAAGATGGAAACGGGATAACACCGGCAATTAGCCTTCATCAGTGAAATTTATTCTCATCAATATCAGCGAGTTATGATTAGGATAAAAATGATAAGGACCTTGCCGTACGCTTGTTTATCGCGTCTGTTCTATGATCAGGTCGCGAAGCCATTTGTGGCTTGGTTCAGAGTCAAAGTAACGGTGCCAAAGCAGAAACAAACCACCGGGAACCAACTCAATGGGAATCGGCTTCATCACCAGTTCGCCACTCTCAATATAGTCACGAACCGAGTTGTACGGATAACACATCAGCAAATCGCTTTGTTTGCACAGCTTTACTGCGCTGGTGATGTCTGACACGTTGGCGGCTTTGTTAATTTGAAGCTGTTTGGATTGCAAGATTTCCAGTAGCAGCCAGTCGCCAACGCCACCGGTCACTAACTGAATATGACGGTATTTAAGGAAGGCTTGCAGGTTCCACTCTTCTTGAAGTACTGGGTGATCATTGCGCATTAAACACACAGAGTAATCTTGCAGCAACTCGACATGGTTCAGTTCAGCCGGAATGTTTTGAATGTGGGTACTCGCCCTTTCATCGAGCTCAAAAATCCCAATCCCGAAATCGACCTCACGCTTTAGTAAACGCTTAAAGGTTTCGCTACTCCAAGTCGTGCTGTTTACCGTAATGTTCGGCGCATCTGCCAGCGCGTTAGGCATAAATTTAGGGTAAATAGCGGTGTAAGCGGTTTCGACAAGATCGATATTAAAAGTGCGTTCGCTGTCTTTCGGCTCAAAGATGTCCGGCACGGTTAGCTGTTCAACTTGCAGCAGGATCTGATGAATCTTAGGCGCTAAAGAGGTCGCTTTCGGGGTTGGAAACAGGCCTTTTGACTCACGTTCAAACAAAGGGTCATCAAACAAAGAACGCAGCTTAGTGAGTTGTTTACTCACCGCGGACTGGCTAAGGAACAATCGCTCTGCCGTTTTACTCACGCTGCGCTCTTCAAGCAACACATGTAAACACAACAGTAAATTCATATCACATTTGAGTAAGCTCTTAACATCTACCATGATATTCCTTAGATTCAGATTAATGATGACTTTATGTCACTTTAAATCATATCACAAACTTGTTAATTTAAGCCCATGTAACCTATGAGTTAATAACTCAAAAAATAATAGACCTAAGGAATACTCATGAACTTTCTAGCACTCCCTAAGATTGATCTACACTGCCACCTAGACGGAAGTGTTCGTCCAGACACCATTATTGATCTGGCGAAACAGTACGGAATTGAACTTCCAGAAGATCGTGAAGCGGTAATAAAGTCTCTAACAGTGCCTGAAGATTGCAAAAACCTTGATGAGTACCTAGCTTGCTTTAGCCTGCCACTGCAAGTGATGCAAACGGAAGAAGCAATTGAGCGTATTTCTTTTGAGCTTTACGAAGACGCAGCACTAGAGAACGTTAAATACCTAGAAGTTCGTTTTGCACCGATTCTTCACGTAAACAAGGGCTTGCCTCTTGATGCGATCATCGCAAGTGCGGTTAAAGGCATGAAGCGTGCAGAAGAGAAATACGACATCAAGGGCAACTACATCATGTCTGTACTGCGTATGTTCCCGAAAGATTCGATCAAAGACGTGATCGACGCAGGCCAACCTTACCTAGGTAAAGGCGTGGTTGCATTTGATATCGCTGGCGGTGAAAAACCGGGCTTCTGTGCTGAATTCCCTGAGTACACGCAATACGCGATCGAAAAAGGCTACCGTGTGACGGTTCACGCTGGTGAGCAATGGCATGGTCAGAACGTTTACGATGCAGTCACACTGCTTGACGCTGAGCGTATCGGCCACGGTGTTCACATCCAAGGTAACGAAGACGCATACAACATCGTAAAAGAGAAGCAGGTTGCGCTTGAAACTTGCCCAACAAGTAACGTGCAAACTAAATGTATTCACAAATTCAGCGACCACCCAATTGCTGAATTCAAGAAAGATGGCATCGTTGTGACTATTAACACAGACAACCGCACTGTGTCGAACACAACCATGACGAACGAAGTGAAGCGTGTATGTGAAACGTTCGATCTAACACAAGAAGACTACGCAGAGATCTACAAGTACTCGGTAGAGAGCGCTTTTGCTTCAGACGAAGTGAAACAGCACCTAATGGGTTTCGTTGAACAAATCTAATTTGTAGAGCTTGTCTTTTCCTTTATTAAGTTAAGTTAAGTTAAGTTAATCAAGGCTCACTTAGAGACATAAAACAGGAAGAGAAAGGCTTAGGCTTTTCTCTTTTTTTATGTCCAATTATCGGTATTCTAATGCTTGTATTGACCAGTGAGATGCAAGCAATGAAAACGAAAACAGAACTCGAGAAAATGCTGTCCGGCGAGATTTTTGATGGTGCAGACCATGAAATTAGCCAGATGCGCACGCATGCCAGCAAGGCGCTGTCAGACTTCAATCAATGTTCAGACGAGACTCAGCAACCAAGCCTTCAAGCCAATCTGTTTGGTAAAGTAGGCAGCAGCGTTGTTCGCCCTCCTTTTCATTGCGAGTTTGGCAAAACCATTGAAATCGGTCACGACACCTTTATCAACATGAACGTGGTAATGCTTGATGGCGCGAATATCAAAATTGGCAACCATGTTTTGGTGGGGCCAAATGTTCAATTCTATACTCCATCACACTCTCTTGATTATCGTAGTCGTCGTAAATGGGAAACTTTCTGTCTACCGATAACAATCGAAGATGATGTTTGGATTGGTGGCAACTCGGTCATTAACCAAGGCGTAACGATTGGCGCTCGCTCGGTTATCGCAGCGAACTCTGTAGTCAACAGTGATGTACCACCAGACTGCTTGTACGGCGGCACGCCTGCGAAGTTGATTAGATATTTGAATACTGAACAGCCAACTGACGACCGTTAACTGAAAATGAGTACAATGCTCAGAGCATAACAATAGAAATACGCAGAAGCATATCTACTCCACTATTGGGCATCAAAAATTATGACTCTAGCAATATATGGAAACCAAAATATATGAGCAACGTTGAAATTTAGTATATAATTTGATGGTGCTTCAATAATAACACTCTCCATTTAACCAACTTCCTCACTCCTTATAACAAGCTTTTTACTGGTCACTAAGTCAATGAAATACCAGTCACTTACGAATATTTTGTGATATCAAGCTAGACTAAATTACGAAGTGCAATTTTTTGATACCTCCCACCTAATAAATCAGCCTCTCGAAAGAAAATTTTACTAAAAACCACCATAAACTTAATTTTACACATCAAAACAATTATACTCATCGCCATACTGATGAAGAG
>NZ_JAKJSY010000157.1:0-2271 GCF_050337445.1 Vibrio minamisatsumaniensis
AAAAAGAATAGTAGCGCTAGGATTCTAGATTTAATTGAAAATACAGAAGAAAAATTAAATAGAATCCTAATTGAGATGAGTGAATTTGATACGCCTGAAATAGCAAGAGTTTTTGAATTGTTGTCAAAAGATATATTTACAAAAGATATCATGAATGACTATCTTCATCCGACCAGATCAGAGATTAGAAACAATCTTGCAAGGGTATTAACAAGTATCGAAATTGGAAGAAATGTAATTAGTTCAAAATATTCAAAAACAGGTCAAGTTAGTTGTATTTCGATACGTTTCACATTTAGAAATGGTCAAATTAGAGAATTTGATGTGAAGCCGTTTAGGTATTTAACAGATGAAGGTTCTAAGTCTGTTTTTGTTCCATTTACATACAAGTATGATGTTCCTAATAAAGAAATTACACGCTCTTCGGGAATTATTCTAGATATGTTAACCCAACTCCACTCAAATGATCTTTTGAACAAATTATACCCAAGCAAGGGACGATATCAGTGGATGCCATTAAACCTAGATCTTGGTATCGTAGAATCTGAAATCATGAACTACCTTCCCAAACTGGAAGATGTAGAAGGAAGTGAAAGTTGGAATGAGATATTCAAAAAATTTTATTCTAGAGGAATAAAAGAAACTAAGGTTGAACGTAATCGCCTAAAATAATAGGAATACTTTAGTTAAAAAATAAGTGCTTTAGCTTCATTTAATTGTTAATCAAAGGTGAAATTTACACATTAATACTAATTTTTGGAAAACGTGCCTTATTATTGTGAATTAAATAAATAATACTGGTGTCTCGTCTAATTCTTCTGCTTAATATGCAGAACCATTAACCTAAAGGTGAATTAGAATGTTAAAATTAATCGAATTTAAAGAAGAAACAACAGTTTTTGTTAAGAAGATGACGAGGTTATTAAGCATTAGTGATAATTCAAGGGCGGCCATTTTTCTAGCCACAGCTTTTTGTAATTACTATCGTGATGGGGGGTCTCTCTCGGCTGTTCAGCTTTCTGATATCGATTATATTGATGAAGAGTACCAAGAATTATTTTTTAATATGATGCTTTTAAGGAGCTATGGGTTTCGAGGTGATAGCAAATTACATGAGTTGTACTTACAATGTAAGCAGTATATCTAGTTAACCGAATAAGAAGGCGCGAATAGCGCCTTTTTCTTCGGTTGTCAGGGGGCGATGGGGGATGAAGTCCCCCGTCCAAGGCGGCAAATCTTTAGATTTGCCTATCTTGACTAACTTGTACAAATTACTCAATTTGATTCAGTGTTTTAAATTTAGTAAGTTGTCAATAAAGTATGACAATTAACAACTGGACAGTAACGGTAGAATCAATTAAATCAACAGCAGCCCGAGAGCTGTATTTTCAAAACCCTAGTCATAAAAATCACTCCAATACTGAACGTATCATTAATATTTGGGGCAACAACCAAACTAGCCTCAATATTCAATATCAATGTGAAAAACGTAAGCTAGCACAACTTTTGAATCGCAAAGGTGGTAGGCCACCCTCACCTGCGATGGAGTATGTGTTTACTTTGCCTAAAGGAATTAGACCAACAGAACAACAATGGCAATCAATGTTAAAAATCATTGTTGCTAATCTGTCTC
The DNA here is from genome assembly GCF_050337445.1 of Vibrio minamisatsumaniensis. Lineage (NCBI taxonomy): Bacteria > Pseudomonadati > Pseudomonadota > Gammaproteobacteria > Vibrionales > Vibrionaceae > Vibrio > Vibrio minamisatsumaniensis. The sequence goes on from NZ_JAKJSY010000157.1 coordinate 1,634, forward strand.
GTTCGATGGGATTGGGTTCTAAGGATTTTAATGGAATTGTACGTGCGGTACTGCATCAGCAGCAAAATGACAACATTCGTGGTACAGGTGATCATCTTCATGTTCTTTTTGGCAAGTTCACAAACGATGGTCAATACCTAAGGGATCTACAAAAGAAAGGAGCCATTCATATAGCTAAACAGGCTTTTAATCTAGCGGTAAAGTCTGAGTTAGGAATTTGCCACACAGACTATGTTGCGCAAAAGAAATGATCCGCACCAGAAGTTTTGGACACCGAGTTAAGTGAGTACAATCACTAACGAGGTGAACAATGACAACTAAGAAAACACGAATCAAACATGCTCCTGAATTTAAAGCCGAAGCGCTTAAGTTAGCAGAGAAGGTCGGTGTCTCTGCTGCCGCACGACAGCTTTCGCTATATGAATCTCAAATTTATGGGTGGCGTAAAGCCGTCAAAAAAGATGCGAAAATCAGCGATAGAGAAAGGGAGCTCGCCACTGAAAATGCCAAACTCAAACGATTATTGGCAGAGCAAGCTGAAGAGCTAGATATCGTAAAAAAGGCCGCCACCTACTTCGCGAAAAATCTAAAGTAGATTGCTATGAGTTTATGCTCGAACACCTGTTGCAATATAGGAT
>NZ_JAKJSY010000158.1:0-2196 GCF_050337445.1 Vibrio minamisatsumaniensis
AACCAAAGCTTTGAAGATGCAGATGCACTGATAGAGAAAATTAAAGAATACATCGAGTACTACAATACCAAACGTATAAAAGTGAAACTAAAAGGCCTGACTCCGATAGAATATCGAACTCAGGCCTTGAAAGCCGCTTAACAGAAATGTCCAACTTTATGGGGTCACTTCATTAGCGAGCTTTTTATTACAATGATGATCTTAACCTAAAGTCGAAGAACTATCGCTTTGTTAGCAGTTCGTTGATTGCACCCAGAAATTGTGACGGGTCTTCCATTGACCCCTTCTCCGCGAGCATCGCTTGACCAAGTAGCAATTCAACCCAGCGACCAAACGCTTGTTCGTCAGCTTCATCGGCCATCTGTTTAACCAGTGTATGCTCAGGGTTAATCTCAAAAATGTATTTCACTTCAGGTGCCGCTTGACCCGCAGCCTCTAGAAGCTTAGCCATTTGTGTCCCCATATCAAAATCGTCCGTAACAACCACCGCAGGCGTTGTCGCTAGCTTGAAGGTAGTACGAACCTCTTTAACACGATCACCTAGATAAGATTGAGCACGTTCAACAACAGACTTAAACTCTTCTTCGGTCTCTTTTTGCTTCTCTTTCTCTTCTTCACCTTCAAACTGGCTCAGATCTAAGCCCGCTTTGGTGATCGACTGGAACGACTTACCATCGAAGTCAGTCAGGTAATTCATCACATACTCATCGATACGATCGTACATAAGAATGACTTCGATACCTTTGGCTTTGAATTGCTCTAAATGAGGACTGTTCTTAGCGGCAGTGTAGCTATCGGCCGTTAGGTAATAAATCTTGTCTTGACCCTCTTTCATGCGCTCAATGTAAGACGCTAGGCTGATGGTTTGGTCAGCTGAGTCAACTTCCGTTGACGAGAAACGCAGTAAATTAGCGATCTTCTCTTTATTCGCGATGTCTTCAGCTGGGCCTTCTTTCATAACAAGGCCAAACTCTTTCCAAAACTCTAGGTACTTATCATTGTCACTCTTCGCCATACGCTCAAGCATAGTCAGCACACGCTTAGTACATGCCCCACGAAGAGACTGAGTGACTTTATTGTCTTGCAAAATTTCACGTGACACATTAAGAGGCAGATCATTTGAGTCAATTAAACCACGAACGAAACGCATGTAAGAGGGCATGAATTGTTCAGCATCATCCATGATAAACACACGCTGTACGTATAATTTCAAGCCGCTCTTATGATCACGGTTCATCATGTCCCAAGGCGCTTTAGCTGGGATATACAGAAGGCTTGTATAGTCATTCTTACCTTCGACTTTGTTGTGGCTCCAGGTCAGTGGATCCGCAAAGTCATGTGACACGTGCTTATAAAACTCTTGGTATTCTTCTTTCTCGATATCCGATTTGTTACGAGTCCAAAGTGCTTGAGCCTTGTTAATCTGTTCCCAACGCTTCTCTTCAGTGTCTTTACCTTCGTCATCTTTAACCGCAGTTAACATTGAAACCGGGATGCCGATGTGATCAGAATATTTACTAATGACTTCACGCAAACGCCATTCATTCAAGAACTCTTTGCCGTCTTCACGCATATGAAGAATAATATCAGTACCACGAGATTCTTTAATGATGTCTTCAATGGTATAATCCCCTTCACCCGCAGAGTGCCATTGAACCGCTTGATTGTTCGCTAAGCCTGCAGCTCGGGTACGAACGGTTACGGCATCTGCAACAATAAATGCCGAATAGAAACCAACACCAAATTGGCCGATAAGTTGAGAGTCTTTGCTTTGTTCATCCGACAACTTTGAGAAAAAGTCAGCGGTGCCTGATTTAGCAATGGTACCCAAATGTTCAATAACATTGTCACGGCTCATGCCGATACCATTATCAGAAATCGTTAAAGTATTCGCCTCTGCGTTAAACGACAATTTTACACCTAGATCAGCGTCGCCTTGGTAAAGATCACCATTCGATAGCGCTTGAAAACGAAGCTTATCAGCCGCGTCAGATGCATTAGAAATCAGCTCACGTAGGAAGATTTCTTTATTTGAATACAGTGAGTGAATCATTAAATGAAGTAGTTGTTTCACTTCAGATTGAAAGCCACGAGTCTCTTTATTTTGCGTTGCTGTTTCGCTCATTTTTACTCCAAAACATCTATACTTTATGTTAAATAATTACAGGGCCGTAATATTGGATACCATTCTTATGT
>NZ_JAKJSY010000159.1:0-2178 GCF_050337445.1 Vibrio minamisatsumaniensis
TACGCTATGTTGAAGATGGGCATTTATCTATCGACAACAACCGAGCAGAGCGCGCAATCAAATCGCTGGTCATTGGCAGAAAAAATTGGTTATTCTCGACGAATCCGCTTGGTGCTGATGCGAGTGCTTTGCTGTATAGCATCATCGAGACGGCGAAAGCGAACGGACTGATACTCTACGATTACATGGTCAAATGTATGAAAGAACTGGCAAAGCCAGAGCCTGATATTAACTCTCTTCTGCCTTGGAACGTCTCACACTGAAATTAAAACGCCCCGTGGGATTATGGGGCGCATACGCTTAAGTAGAAACCTAAGCAGCATAAAGAGTTAAACCCACCGGGTCATTGCAGACGCTAATGGTGGAGATAGGTTAAGACCACTTGCGGAGAGCCTGTTAATGCGGCGGACACACTAGATGTCATCTAACGAATAAGGCACCGCAGTCGCGCAAGTCATCAGGGCCACGACGTATGCGAATCGTCGATAAGTAGGCCGAATGTAGAGCGGCAGTCCAAAACCCATCAACATAAGTTTAGCGGATGTTTGACAACCGGGGGAATCCATGTAGCCGCGTTAAGTGGTGAGCAACGCTAACCACCCTACCTAAACCATTGTGACATAAACACTAAAACCAAAGTAGGCCGAAAACGCCAAGCGTTGGGAATCCGTCTTAAACGCTTTGTTATATTTATGATACCTCTATACCTTTTCCCACTTTATAAGAGATTTTCTTCTAGCCACGATGAGATAGTAAATACTGATTGCAATAGAGAATGCTGAGCTTGTTATGAGAGCATTTGTTAAGGTATCCATGAACATAGAATTCTCTTGGGCTAGGCTAAACAGATACGTTATAAACAGGTATACGAAGAAGAATTCAATGAATTTCAAGACTATGTTTGTCGGAAGAGACTCCCAATATACCGGTTTTAACTGGATGCCTCGATTTCGCAAAAATCTATATACAATTGTCTTGTCTGTATTACAAGAAAGCCCCAAAACCTTTAGGTGATTGTCAGCTCTTTCTAACTTATCTTGATAACTCATAAATCTCCCCTAAATGGAAGACGATACCAAAATTTGGAAGATTGGATTTAGAGTAGCTTCATGATTTGAAAATAAATATAACGCTGCACTAAGCTGCCGCAGACATGTGGCTATACTTTTGCGAAGCAAAAATGCCACATGTTGGAGGTCTGTTTGAGTGCCTTGTTAGCTCAGTTCACCTTTTACACTCACATCTTTAATACCAAGATGTGATTCAATTTCATGCTCAAGGAATAGTGCTTGCTCACTACTTTTGAGTCCTGAAACTAAACGAATATTACTGCGATTTCTCAATATGACACGAACCTCAAACGATACACTTGATCCATTCTTTGTCCGTTTAACAATCTCCTTACAATAAACTTGCTCAATTGATGTTGAAGGTATTGATTTTTTAAATCCAAAAGGGATTGGTGATATTTTAGACTCGAGCAAGCTGTAATTAACAGTGACAGTTGTTTTATTGAAATAACTCGCAATTACATAATAGGTCAAGCCAAGCCCTACAGAAACATGTAGTAAAGGGAACAAGACAACCATCATATTTTCTTTGGTCAATGATCCTAAATCAGGCACGTTACTATACCAATTGAATAAAAAGCCATTCCAAAAAACAACAAATACAGTTAGAAACAGTGTTTTACTTGAAAACCATTTACGCTCTATTTTCAGGCCTTCTGAGGTTGAACAGATATTCATTCCTTCAGGGATCCCAACGTCCATTTTTATTTTTTCCACTTAAACATACCTATAATTATCGATAATGGAGCTAACGCCCAATTAAGGTGTGAGGCACGCCATACCGATGCTCCCGCATGCCACCTTAATCACTAAAACCACCGCATAGTAAAAATGCCACGCGTGCCGAATCGCTCTTAAATTGTTTGTGATCTGCTCCAGTTAGACTGGACACCGCATTAAGCTACATATTGTTTTTCAAAGTTAACTGGGCTTAGATACCCAAGAGCACTGTGCCTTCTTGTTCGATTATAATCAACTTCGATATATTCAAAAAGTGCTTGGCGCATCTCTTCTCGCGTCATTATCGGCTCGTATTGGATGACTTCTACTTTCATTGAGTGGAAAAAGCTTTCAACACAGGCGTTATCCCAGCAATTTCCCTTCCTAC
>NZ_JAKJSY010000160.1:0-2082 GCF_050337445.1 Vibrio minamisatsumaniensis
AGCCATCATCTGGTAGCGAGTCGTTTTTTCGATAACTTCTGCTTTAACAAAGCCACTGATATTGGCTGACTCCGTAGTTTGTAACTGCTGGCGCTTGGCATAAAAAGTAGAAAGACTTAACCCATTACGCTCACAGAAGACCCGTTGTGATAGATGACTGGATTGGTATTGCTCGAACAAGGTTTGCCATTCTTTGTTGGTGCGCCGTTTTGCCATTTCAAATCTCCTTGTAGTTGGAGATTTGATCTTATGGCGGACTGAGGATGATTAGAATGTGGGGTTTATGACGCGCTTACAAACAGGAGATATAACTTCGGTGAAGAACTTTCCATTGGAGGTGCGTTGAAATAAAGATAAAAAATACTCTGGGTTTTTAATCAAAGGGCTCGCAAAAAGTAGTTTTGTATTATTAAATTTTCTTAAAGCTACATCTATTGCTGTTTGAAGAATTATGCCTCGTTTCCCATTTTGAATCTCATGCGCTTCATCAATTATAAGCGTATCGATCTCTGGCTCTATATCTGTTGAACTTAGAAAGCTGAGAAGGCGCTCTTGAGTGAAAATATATACAACATTGGCGCGTGTTTTTTTTCTATCAACAGGAAACGGCGTAGTTCTGATTATGGCTTTATCTTGACCAATTTTCTTAATTGCATTTCTAACTCTCATTGATACTTCTGAAATCAGTGCTCTTGTCGGAACGACATAAACAATGCTGTAGCTCTGATTTACTCTAATCTGATTAGATAGAGAGAGGTTTAATACAAAAGACTTCCCGGCAGATGTAGGAGCTGAAATACTCAGATTTTGCTCATCTTCTAAAGAATTAAACAACTGTATTTGAAAGTCAGTAAGTTGTATTTCGTTTTCTGATTCATCAAGGATAGTATTCTCTGACTCTCGTGCAATTATTTCTAGTCTCAAAGGAGCAGGGATAGAGTTTTCAATTACGTATCTGTTTCTTAATAGCTCTCGGCCAGGAAAATTACCAATGCGAGACAAGATAACTTCAGCAGCTCCTTTGACAAGTTTGCTGTCACCTTTAGTTTGCTCAAGAAGCCTAGTAATGATCTCGTAAGACTCATTTATTTCATCATCTATTCCAAGCGATAATATCGAAGCATGGCTTACCAGTGCTCTAATTTCCATATCTTCGAAGTAAATTATGCTTTCAGAGGAAAAGCTGGAAGGGAGTTGGTTTAGAATGCTAGCTTTTTCTAGCTTTCTTACTAGCATTTGAATATCGAGAGTCTCACTCATACTGGTTTTAGTCCTTAGTCGAGCGCTTTGTTAAAGGCATTTCTGAAATCATCTACCGAAGGAAACGGGAGGAAAAAAAACTCGAAAGAAAGATGGTTGCAATTCATATTGGCTATTTTTTTCTGTAAGGAAGTAGTTAAACGTAAACCTTCTTCGTGGAACTTTGATATGAAACTTTCCGTTAAAGCCTTTGGATTTCCACCATCTATAGTGCTGAATTCTTTATAATTATAGCCGATGAGGCATGCATGGTTTAGGCGGGCGTTTGGCCCCGGTTCCCCACAAACGATCAAAGATGATAGTGCTTTTTTAGTCTCTTCATTCGAATATTTAAAGTGCTTAGTCACCATGGTAAATTCATGTTCGAGCATTTCAATATTATGGAAATCGTCAATACTACTCAGTGCCGAGTTGATTGCTGAGTTTGAGTCGACATAAAGTTTAGCTTCACCAAAAAAGAAGTCTACGAGATCGTCTTCAGAATTGTATTTAGCATGAATGCCATCTGAGCCTTTAACTTCATCTTTGATCTGCTCCAGTCAGACTGGACACCGCATTAAGCGACATATTGTTTTTCAAAGTTAACTGGGCTTAGATACCCAAGAGCACTGTGCCTTCTTGTTCGATTATAATCAACTTCGATATATTCAAAAAGTGCTTGGCGCATCTCTTCTCGCGTCATTATCGGCTCGTATTGGATGACTTCTACTTTCATTGAGTGGAAAAAGCTTTCAACACAGGCGTTATCCCAGCAATTTCCCTTCCTACTCATACTTTGTTTTAAATTATGAGCTGCGATTAAGTCTCGGTAGTCTTTTGAGC
>NZ_JAKJSY010000161.1:0-1913 GCF_050337445.1 Vibrio minamisatsumaniensis
CTTTTTTGACGGCTTTACGCCACCCATAAATTTGAGATTCATATAGCGAAAGCTGTCGTGCGGCAGCAGAGACACCGACCTTCTCTGCTAACTTAAGCGCTTCGGCTTTAAATTCAGGAGCATGTTTGATTCGTGTTTTCTTAGTTGTCATTGTTCACCTCGTTAGTGATTGTACTCACTTAACTCGGTGTCCAAAACTTCTGGTGCGGATCACTGGGCTAGGTTTTCCCCCAACATCGAGATCCAATCTTTGCCACTCTGCTGAATCACTAGGAATCGAATTATTATTCCACCATTTTGCAATATAATACCCAACATTATATTCAACAACAGTACCACCATTGTACGGGGTTGATTGTTGCCAACTTTCAATCTCCTCAGTATTGATTGTTATCCAACCGTCCCAGTTTACTTTGTTATTTAAAGGTTCAGTGCCTTGAGTCCAGTGCGACGATATATATGTCAAGTCTTTCCACTGAACAACATCACCAGAATTGTATACTTTCTTTTCATCCCACTCTTCGGCTGAAAGGGCGACGTTAGGCAAACTAAAAATCGAAAGTAGAATGCCGAACTGAATAAACTTGTTTTTCATAAACCACTATGTCCTTAAAAGAAAATTTCCATTTGTTCCTTAGAAGATGAATAAGTTACTTCATCCAATAATTCTTCATATTTATTTAGTATTCTTATAGTGTCAGCATTGTTGTTTAGTGTTACTCCTGATTGAATTTTATGAATAATTGTTTGTTGTTTAGCTAGAGCGATTTCAATTACTTCATTTTTAAGTGAAGCCTCTTGGATAATAATTTTTCCTTGAAAACTATACCGAAATTTTGGATTTTGATTAATTCGTTACCCGAGTCTGAGCCTAAAGGGTTAGAGAGCAACGCTGTGATTCTTAACTTAGGTGCATCACAATCAGAGCAGTGAAAATCCACATAAACAGGAAGGTGGTCTGAAGCTTGCGTGTCATCATTTCCATCAATACCAAGGACTTCATCAAATATTTTGGCTGCGGTAGGTTGACTGAAAAGAGTAATTAAAGCGGGTGAAACTAAGATTGGGTAGTACAAAGCCTTTCTTGCTGGTATGTCGTTTAAGAAATTATCAATATTTTCTTTTCTTGAACCTGGTATCGATGGATTGACTAATCTTACGATAGAATCTGTCTTATCGAGGCTTTTTAGACCAAATGAAACATGTGCTTTTAACGTTAATGGCTCGGTAATGTTAATAAGAAAACTGCCATTAACATTCTCTATTAGTATAGGGGGGGTGATGCCACGTTCTAATGTGTTAAGCGATCTATCGTCAGGTGTGTCGTTGAAGTCACCTAAAAGAGCAACATATTCAGTAGGAGCTTGATATATATAATCAATAAGGTCTAATGCTGCATTTGTCCTCTGCTCATCCGTAATCATTCGACCGTTATAACGAGATTTTTCATGATGATTTAACAATAAAATTTCTTTACCTTTATACGAGATAAATAATTTTAAAACTCTTCTTTCATCAATAAATTTTGGGTTCGACTTAAGAAAGGCAAAGTCTATGTTTTTATCCACGCACTTCAAATTCCCAGAATTCAATCTATATTGAAAACCTTTTCGGATGGCGAACGCTAAATTCATATCATCTGTGCTGTCATCATCGATAATTATGTTCCAATCTGTTGCGGGGAAATATCGCTCTACAGCGTACCGATCTCTAACTTCCTGCAGTGCCACAACATCAGCGTTCAGATTGTTTATAACGCTTTGATAACTAATGACATGTACCTTGTTCATACAAGAAGACAGGAATTTTTAGTTGTACGTAGCTAGGCAAAGGTTTTAACTTGATATGGCATATGGGGTAACGATTAAAAGACAAAGTAAAATAATTTTCATAAGTACGGTTATATAAAAAAT
>NZ_JAKJSY010000162.1:0-1829 GCF_050337445.1 Vibrio minamisatsumaniensis
AATGCGGCGGACACACTAGATGTCATCTAACGAATAAGGCACCGCAGTCGCGCAAGTCATCAGGGCCACGACGTATGCGAATCGTCGATAAGTAGGCCGAATGTAGAGCGGCAGTCCAAAACCCATCAACATAAGTTTAGCGGATGTTTGACAACCGGGGGAATCCATGTAGCCCTGTTAAGGTGTGAGCAACGCAATACTAAAGCTCCTGCATACCACCTTAAACACAAAACGCAACGCATAGCAAAAATGCCTAGCGTTGTGAATCTCTCTTAAATGCTTTGTTAGCCCTTTATGTGTCTTTTTTTATTTTCAGTATTGACAGCATAGACTTAAAGGAGTTTAATTACTGCATGAAAAACAAACGAGGTGGTGCTATGTCTTTTTCATTAGATAGTTTAGTACAGATGGCAGAAGAGAAAAGAAAAGAGTTGGAAGAGCTTGAGGCTGCCATAAGGGTAATGAAACGCTTAAACAACGCCCCTACTATTGAAGAAAGTAGTATAGATAACCCTATAAATGAAACAGGTCTTATAGACATAACCGATCTTGAAGAGCTAAGTAGTGAAGGACCAAAGAAACGCTCCCTAAAAGATGATATAAGAGATTTAGTAGAACGTTTTGGAGATCAAGAGTTTACAGTGAGCCACGTTGAATCTGCTCTTAAAAAGTTAGGTAAAGCATCTGATGCCAAAAACTTTAAGAATAGACTATCAATGCTAGTTCGTACGCTTTTTGAGGATGGTGTAATCGAACGAACATTCGAAGGTTCAGGTAAAACACCACATAAATACCGTTACGTTACGAATAAATAATACTTCATTACCTTGGAGAACACTTTGAAGAAATATCACATTCAAGCACGACAGCAATGGGAGACGTTTCATTATAATGATGAACAGCACTCTCTCAAGCACTTGAGTGCGCATGAAGTGTCTTTTAAAGGTAACAAAGATACATACAAATTTGTCGTAACATACGGATTACATTGTTTTGCGAAAGATGGTCAAGAACATAGCATTGATCTTAGTTACACAGACGGCTTCGAGATTAGGAATGTAAACTTGGAGCGTTATGAGGCGTCAAAACACCTAAGAATGTGTATAGAAAATCTAGACAAGCAGAAGTTAATTTATGAAACAACTCAAGAGAAATACTTTACGTTTGACTCGATAACTAGTTTTCGTGGTTACCCAGAAAGTTATAAAGTATGCTTGTGCATTTTTAAAGAAAATCGGTTATTGAGAATACATGTGACTAGTGCGTTTTTTGACCGAGAAAATAAACCGATTACTAACAAACACTTTAGTATCTTCAAACTAGCTATGGACACGAAGAAAGCGAAAAAGAAGAGTGGAATTCCAAAAGAAGCTACCAGAAAGTAGCGACCCCACGTCGAAGCGTGGGGTCTCAGCCGCTAAAGCGGGGCAGGACGTTATTACTTAGTCATGGACTAACCATTTCTGGCAACGGGGTGCGACCTGAAGTCCCTGTAATCACCCTATGAACACAATCTAGCTCTATATCTGTAAAAAGTCAATCAGAGAATTTTAGCACCGTTAAGCTCATAACCTTTGAAAGGGCTAACGAATGACATGGATTCCCCCCTTCCGAGGATCTGCCACACTTATGTGGTACTTAATTGCACCGGAGGCACCATGTCTGATTTTTCTTATTTCTGCGGTATCGACCTAGCTAAAAACCACTTCAGTCTTCATGCCGTAGACAAAAATGGTAAGGTCATACTTCATAAGTCGGTAACTCGCTCTAAACTACTGACTACAATAGCAAATATGCCACTCATGCGTATAGGCGTTGAAGCGTGTGGT
>NZ_JAKJSY010000163.1:0-1714 GCF_050337445.1 Vibrio minamisatsumaniensis
GCTCTTCAGCTTGCTCTGCCAATAATCGTTTGAGTTTGGCATTTTCAGTGGCGAGCTCCCTTTCTCTATCGCTGATTTTCGCATCTTTTTTGACGGCTTTACGCCACCCATAAATTTGAGATTCATATAGCGAAAGCTGTCGTGCGGCAGCAGAGACACCGACTTTCTCTGCTAACTTAAGCGCTTCGGCTTTAAATTCAGGAGCATGTTTGATTCGTGTTTTCTTAGTTGTCATTGTTCACCTCGTTAGTGATTGTACTCACTTAACTCGGTGTCCAAAACTTCTGGTGCGGATCACTTAAAGGAAAAGCAGCGTTATCAACAACAGGTATATAAACTTAGTGTATTGATGCAAATGTTTCCTTTGTATTTCTCAGATGAAGTCACAAGTAAAGTTCCAGTTATCCACGCCGCACTCGATAAAAATAACGAAAAGTTATTCGAACTCAGTACGTATGAGGTGACAGGTAAGTACCTTGATACTGAGGCAACGGTGTACTTTGAGCGCGAAATGGAAACCTCTCCAGATTTTGAGAAAGCAAGAACTGAAGTTATTGATGCAATGCTTCGAGAAATCCAAAATTCCGAGAAGTCTTTGTACCGAAGTGCAAGGTAACACGTGCATAACAATCTGTTTAAGAGTGATTCGCAACGCGTGGCATTTTTACTATGCGTTGGTCTTAGTGTTTAAGGTGGTATGCAGGGAACTTCGGTATTGCGTTGCTCACTACTTAGCTTAGCGTTATGCGATTTAAGCGATACATATGGAGAATGTAATGATTGTATATGGAGATTTGCAGTCTGGTAACTGCTTGAAAGTAAAATTATTATTGTCGTTTCTGGAAATTGAGCATGAATGGAAACACGTCAATATCTTGGAAAAAGAAACACAAACAGACGAATTTTTAGCCTTAAACCCTAATGGAAAAATACCAACCGTAGTTTTTGACAATGGGCAGGTTTTGAGTGAATCCAATGCAATATTAAGTTATTTCGCTGAAAACACGGTTTTTTACCCCAAACTCGCTTTGAAAAAGCAAAAGTGTTCGAGTGGCTTTTCTTCGAGCAATATTCCCATGAGCCTTATATTGCAGTAGCTCGTTTCATACAGAAATATCAGGGTATGCCAGAAGACCGAATTGATGAGTATCATTCTCTTCAATCTGGAGGCAATAAAGCCCTACAGATTATGGAATCACAGTTAGGTAAATCATCATTCTTAGTTGGTGACGGCATAACCATCGCAGACATAGCTCTGTATGCTTACACTCACGTCGCACATGAAGGTGGCTTTAGCCTTAATGACTATCCAAATATTGTTCAATGGTTGGGCAGAGTTTCGTTAATGAAAGGCTATGTGGGCATGGCGTAACCATCGCATAACAAAGCGTTTAAGACAGATTCCCAACGCATGGCATTTTTTATTCCATCGTTGAGTTCAGTGTTTACGGTGGTATGGTTGAGTTTCGTGCTAGCGTTGCTCACTACTTAACGCGGCTACATGGATTCCCCCGGTTGTCAAACATCCGCTAAACTTATGTTGATGGGTTTTGGACTGCCGCTCTACATTCGGCCTACTTATCGACGATTCGCATACGTCGTGGCCCTGATGACTTGCGCGACTGCGGTGCCTTATTCGTTAGATGACATCTAGTGTGTCCGCCGCATTAACAGGCTCTCCGCAAGTGGTCTTAACCTATCGCCATCATTAGCG
>NZ_JAKJSY010000164.1:0-1705 GCF_050337445.1 Vibrio minamisatsumaniensis
TCGTTTGAGTTTGGCATTTTCAGTGGCGAGCTCCCTTTCTCTATCGCTGATTTTCGCATCTTTTTTGACGGCTTTACGCCACCCATAAATTTGAGATTCATATAGCGAAAGCTGTCGTGCGGCAGCAGAGACACCGACTTTCTCTGCTAACTTAAGCGCTTCGGCTTTAAATTCAGGAGCATGTTTGATTCGTGTTTTCTTAGTTGTCATTGTTCACCTCGTTAGTGATTGTACTCACTTAACTCGGTGTCCAAAACTTCTGGTGCGGATCAGACAACACTCCCTGCTCCAATTACAGCGCCTTCCCCTATCGAAACACCGGGTAAAACAATCACCCCATAGCCAATCCATGCATCATTACCAATTTGAACAGGAGCAACTTTCAAACGCTCTAATTCGTCTTGCTCGCCTCGCCTTTCTATCGCATGACCACTACAATCCATAATAACTACGTTTGGGCCAAACATAACTCGCTCCCCTATAGAAACCGATTGATATGAACAAATTGTAGTCCCTTGTAAGACAGTGTTATTTCCGATGGTTATTTGTCCATAATTCCCATCTTTAATCGCTACGCAAGTTAATTTTGTTGGACCTGAAGGAAAAGCAGGAAGTACCGTTGATTCTATATAACAACCAACTCCAATTTTGATACATTGATTAACCGTCAATAAGGTCGATCTGGACGTGTCCTCTGAAATTCTGGTCAAGTTAACAACAGGACAACCCGAAAAACTAACCCAAGGATCTATACCAAAATATTGACCATAACGCTCCATTACTTGCTCATCGGTTAACATAGCGTCAGACATCGGGCAGAGTATTCTTTTTGATTGATACATCACTTCACCTCTCTTTAAATGAATTTGGTACTTCGGTAACCATTCCATCTTGCAAAAGTAGCACTCGATCCGCAGCCGCTATTGTTTCAGGACGATGTGCTATCATCAATATTGGAAGTCCAATCTGCCTAAATGTTTGGCAAACTAACGATTCCGTATGTATATCTAAACTGCTCGTTGCCTCATCCAATATCAATAATTCAGGTTTCTTGTATAACGCACGAGCAATTAGTATTCGCTGTTTTTGCCCCCCAGATAAACTTGAACCCATTTCGCCAACAAGAGTGTGATACCCCATATTCAAACGTTCGATGTCATCATGTACCCCCGCCTTTCGAGCACACTCTACTAACCATTCCTCATCCAAATCAGTACCAAAAAAAGTGATATTTTCAATAATAGAACCACTAAACAACTGATCTTCTTGAAGAACTGCACCTATACGTTGCCTGACTTCTTTCATTGATAAATTTGAATTTCCAAAAAAACCAATGTGTCCATTCGTTGGTTTATAGATTCCTAATAACAATTTCGATATTGTTGACTTCCCACACCCAGAGGGACCTGATCCGCACCAGAAGTTTTGGACACCGAGTTAAGTGAGTACAATCACTAACGAGGTGAACAATGACAACTAAGAAAACACGAATCAAACATGCTCCTGAATTTAAAGCCGAAGCGCTTAAGTTAGCAGAGAAAGTCGGTGTCTCTGCTGCCGCACGACAGCTTTCGCTATATGAATCTCAAATTTATGGGTGGCGTAAAGCCGTCAAAAAAGATGCGAAAATCAGCGATAGAGAAAGGGAGCTCGCCACTGAAAATGCCAAACTCAAACGATTATTGGCAGAGCAAGCTGAAGAGCT
>NZ_JAKJSY010000026.1:0-52933 GCF_050337445.1 Vibrio minamisatsumaniensis
GCTTTACGCCACCCATAAATTTGAGATTCATATAGCGAAAGCTGTCGTGCGGCAGCAGAGACACCGACTTTCTCTGCTAACTTAAGCGCTTCGGCTTTAAATTCAGGAGCATGTTTGATTCGTGTTTTCTTAGTTGTCATTGTTCACCTCGTTAGTGATTGTACTCACTTAACTCGGTGTCCAAAACTTCTGGTGCGGATCAGAATCGCCCTTTTTTTATTTGCTTTTTCACAACTAAAAGTCGTCAATCTCCCTAAGGGACGACGTTCATATTCTGAGCGTACCTTTGTCATGATCACGATTTCAATATCAACGTCAAAAACGGCCGCTTTAACCTACAAATTCCCCCTGAATGTCTACCTATATATACATCGCTTTTTTATGGTGAAGCGCATAATAGGCGCTTTCATGGCCTCCCCCAACAAACGCAATCTTCATTCAATACGTATAAATCCAGCGCGGGAATGAGAAAGCTTCTAAAAATCACAAAACAAACACCTGTTCACCTCGAATACAAAATAATTTCCTCCTACTCACCTCAAGTTGCCTATTGCTTTCATAAGCTTATTCACACGCAAAATTGTAAATAAATACATAATTGTTAAGCAAAATTGTGGAAGCGGGTCTAATCTTAAAAGGTAGGGAGAGCCTATTTTCAATCGCTCGTCAGTTTTGACTGGTTAACAAGGGGAATGTGACTATGAGTATTTTTGACCACTATCAATCACGTTATGAAGCAGCCAAGGAAGAAGAGCTAACATTGCAAGAGTTCTTAGGGCTGTGTAAAGACGATAAAAGTGCTTACGCGAATGCTGCCGAGCGCTTATTACTTGCCATTGGCGAACCGGAGGTCATTGACACCGCTCAAGACCCTCAACTGAGTCGTATTTTCTCGAACCGTGTCATCTCACGCTATAGCGAATTTAAAGATTTCTACGGCATGGAAGATGCGATTGAACAGATTGTTTCTTACTTAAAACATGCTGCGCAAGGTTTAGAAGAACGTAAACAAATCCTTTACCTACTTGGCCCTGTGGGCGGTGGTAAATCTTCTCTCGCTGAAAAGCTCAAAGCCCTGATGCAGAAACTACCCATCTATGTATTGTCTGCTGACGGTGAACGAAGCCCAGTAAACGATCACCCATTCTGTCTATTCGATGTTAACGAAGACGGCGACTTATTGAAGAACGAATATGGCATTGAAAAACGCTATCTTCGCTCAATTATGTCTCCGTGGGCCGCGAAACGTCTGCACGATTTTGGCGGTGATATTTCCAAATTTAAAGTCATCAAACTGCGCCCTTCTATTCTCGATCAAGTTGCGATCGCGAAAACAGAGCCCGGTGATGAAAACAACCAAGATATCTCGTCTCTGGTTGGTAAAGTTGATATTCGTAAACTTGAACACTTCTCTCAAGATGATCCTGATGCCTACAGCTACTCTGGTGCGCTATGTAAAGCCAACCAAGGTGTGATGGAATTCGTGGAGATGTTCAAGGCTCCAATCAAAGTATTACACCCTCTACTAACGGCAACGCAAGAAGGTAACTTCAACGGTACCGAAGGACTTTCAGCACTGCCATTTGACGGTATGATTCTCGCTCACTCGAACGAATCCGAGTGGCAGACCTTCCGTAACAACAAAAACAACGAAGCCTTCCTCGACCGTGTGTACATTGTAAAAGTCCCTTACTGTCTGCGCGTCTCTGAAGAAGTTAAGATCTACAAGAAACTGCTTGAACACAGTGAGCTATCCAAAGCCCCTTGTTCACCAAGCACACTCGATCTGCTATCGCAATTCAGCATCCTATCGAGGCTGAAAGAGCCTGAAAACTCTTCTCTGTTCTCAAAAATGCGCGTTTACGATGGTGAGACACTAAAAGACACCGATCCAAAAGCGAAGAGCTACCAAGAGTACCGAGATTATGCTGGCGTTGACGAAGGCATGTCTGGGCTATCAACGCGTTTCGCCTTTAAGATCCTATCTCGTGTGTTTAACTTCGACCAAGCCGAAGTGGCCGCGAACCCAGTACACCTGTTCTACGTGATTGAACAACAAATCGAACGTGAGCAGTTCCCTCAAGAGACCGCCGAAAAGTATCTAGAGTTCTTGAAAGGATACCTAGTGCCACGTTACGTCGAGTTCATCGGTAAAGAGATTCAAACCGCTTACCTAGAGTCTTACTCTGAGTACGGTCAGAATATCTTCGACCGCTATGTCACCTATGCCGATTTCTGGATTCAAGACCAAGAGTACCGCGATCCAGAAACAGGCCAGCTATTTGACCGTGCTTCTCTGAATGGTGAACTAGAGAAAATCGAGAAAACGGCCGGGATCAGTAACCCTAAAGACTTCCGAAATGAGATTGTGAACTTTGTGCTTCGTGCCAAAGCCAACAATAACGGTCAAAATCCAGTTTGGACGAGCTACGAGAAACTGCGCACTGTGATTGAGAAGAAAATGTTCTCTAACACAGAAGAGCTACTTCCTGTTATTTCGTTCAATGCTAAGACCTCAACGGATGATCAGAAAAAACATGACGACTTCGTTGCTCGTATGATGGAAAAAGGCTACACCGAGAAACAAGTGAGACTGCTATCCGAGTGGTACCTAAGAGTTCGTAAATCTTCATAACCAAACGGTATTGAGCTGCTCAATTGGGCAGCTCGTACCAACCAATAACTTTATACCCTAACGAACGAATAGCTCTAATAAACCGAATACTCTTATACCCTAACAAAAAGTAGCATCGCGACATCAGCTGAGAGGGAGTTCTTATGGCACAATTTATCGATCGGAGGCTCAATGGCAAAAATAAGAGTGCTGTGAATAGACAGCGTTTCTTACGACGCCATAAAGAGCAAATCAAAGAATCTGTGGCCGATGCAGTTAACCGACGCTCAATCACCAATACTGAAACGGGTGAAGACGTTACGATTCCCCATAAAGACATCAAAGAGCCAAGCTTTCACCAAGGTCAAGGTGGCGTAAGAGAACGCGTTCACCCAGGTAATGACCAGTTCATCACGGGCGATAAAATTGAACGCCCTAAAGGTGGCGGTCAAGGTGGTGGAGCAGGCCAAGGCGACGCAAGTCCTGATGGCGAAGGCCAAGACGAGTTTACCTTCCAAATTTCAAAAGATGAGTATCTTGATATTCTCTTTGAAGATTTAGCGCTACCGAATCTGGAGAAAAATCAAGTCAACAAGATCACCGAATGGAAAACACACCGCTCTGGTTACCAAAGTGCAGGGATTCCATCCAACATTGCGATTGTTCGTTCACTCCAGCAATCTTTGGCTCGTAGAACGGCAATGACAGCAGGTAAAAAGCGCGAACTTAACCGACTGATGGAGCAGCTTGACCAAGTTAAAATGACGGAGCCGGCACAACCCTTTGAAGAAGGTCGCCTCAAAGAAGAGATTGCCGAGTTACGTAAAAAGATTGAAAGCGTGCCGTTTATTGACACCTTCGACTTACGTTTTAAAAACTACGAAAAGCGCCCTATTCCATCTAGCCAAGCCGTGATGTTCTGTTTAATGGATGTGTCGGGCTCAATGGATCAGGCCACAAAAGATATTGCGAAGCGCTTTTATGTTCTTCTATATCTGTTCCTAAACCGCACCTATGAAAACGTCGATGTGGTGTTTATTCGTCACCATACTCAGGCGAAAGAAGTCGATGAACATGAGTTTTTCTACTCACAAGAAACGGGTGGCACCATTGTTTCCAGTGCCCTAAAACTGATGAAGGAAATTGTCGCAGACCGCTACCCCGCGAATGAGTGGAACATCTACGCAGCTCAAGCCTCTGATGGTGATAATTGGGCTGATGACTCTCCTCGTTGTAAAGAGCTACTGGTCAATACGCTTCTACCGACTTGCCAATATTACTCTTACATCGAGAT
This sequence comes from Vibrio minamisatsumaniensis, assembly GCF_050337445.1. Classification (NCBI taxonomy): domain Bacteria; kingdom Pseudomonadati; phylum Pseudomonadota; class Gammaproteobacteria; order Vibrionales; family Vibrionaceae; genus Vibrio; species Vibrio minamisatsumaniensis. The sequence goes on from NZ_JAKJSY010000026.1 coordinate 3,909, forward strand.
CACGCGCCGTTCACACCAAACACTTTGGCATGAATACGAGAAGTTAGAAGCGAGCTTCGACAACTTCGCTATGAAGAACATTAAAACCGTGGATGATATTTTTCCTGTGTTTAGAGAACTGTTCCAGAAAGAGACAGCGTAAGGGGGCTTGCTATGACAACAAAATCGAACGTTGCAAAGAAAAACAAAGCAGCACTGAAGAAAAACGACAAGATGCTGCCTGATGGTCCAGATTGGACATTCAACCTCTTAGAGCGATATCACGTAGAAATTAAACGTGTGGCGCAACATTATCGTTTAGATACGTACCCGAACCAGATTGAAGTGATTACCTCCGAGCAAATGATGGATGCTTACTCAAGTATTGGTATGCCGATCAATTACAACCACTGGTCTTTCGGTAAAAAATTCATCCAGACAGAGCAAAACTACAAACATGGTCAAATGGGCTTGGCGTACGAAATCGTGATCAATTCCAATCCTTGTATCGCTTACTTAATGGAAGAAAATACGGTCACCATGCAGGCGCTGGTCATGGCTCACGCTTGTTACGGCCATAACTCTTTCTTTAAAGGCAATTACCTGTTCCAAACTTGGACTGACGCCAGTTCCATCATCGATTACCTGTTGTTCGCGAAAAAGTATATCAGTGGTTGTGAAGAGAAATATGGCGTCGCTGAGGTCGAGCAACTGCTTGATTCTTGCCATGCATTAATGAATTACGGCGTAGACCGATACAAACGCCCAGAAAAGATTTCCATTGCAGAAGAAACAGCAAGACAAGAAGAACGTGAAGCTTATCTGCAATCGCAAGTGAATGAGCTTTGGCGAACCGTTCCTCAAAACAAAAGTAAGGAAGAAGCAACGAAAGTTCGTTTCCCGAGTGAACCTCAAGAGAACATTCTCTACTTTATCGAGAAGAACGCACCACTGCTTGAACCTTGGCAACGTGAATGTGTTCGCATTGTTCGCAAGGTAAGCCAGTACTTCTACCCTCAGAAACAAACTCAAGTCATGAACGAAGGCTGGGCAACCTTCTGGCATTACACTATTCTGAACCACCTTTACGACGAAGGCTTAGTGAGTGATAAGTTCATCTTAGAATTCCTACACAGCCATACTAGCGTCGTCGCACAACCCGCCTACAACAGCCCTTATTTCAGTGGCATAAACCCTTATGCGCTTGGCTTTGCGATGTTTAAGGACATTCGACGTATCTGTGAAGAACCCACCGATGAAGACCGCGAGTGGTTCCCAGATCTGGCGGGAAGTGATTGGTTAGAAGCGGTGCACTTTGCGATGCACAACTTCAAAGATGAAAGCTTTATCAGCCAATACCTTTCTCCAAAGATCATTCGAGATTTTAAACTGTTCGCTGTGCTCGACGACGACCGCAAAAACACCATAGAGGTAAGTGCTATTCATGATGACCCGGGCTATCGCCTGATTCGTGAGAAGCTTGCCGCACAATACAATCTCAGTAATCTGGAACCGAATATTCAGGTGCTGAATGTCGATATTCGTGGTGATCGTTCAATGACGCTGCAATTTGTGCCTCATGACCGTATCCCGCTAGATAAAGGCTACGATGAAGTAATGAAACATCTCTATCGCTTATGGGGCTTTGATGTCATTTTAGAAGAGCTCAAAGATACGGGACATCGAGAAATTCTAACCACTTGCCCAAAACGTAATGACTATGGCTCTCAAATTTAAGACTAATTGCAGTAATATCAATCACCATAAGTGATTGGCAAAAGACTCCGCTCCCCCTACAACATAGTGGTCAACCCGCTCGGAAGTGGAGCAATAAAAAAGCGCATAAGTCTGATGACTTATGCGCTTTCTTTTTAAGGAACCAACGTCTTTAAATGGACGTGAGGCACTCAACCTAGAACTGGATACTAGAGCTAAAATTCAATAAGCTTAAACAATCGGCTTTTGGCCACGTTCAATCAGCTTCATCAGTACGCTGTCTGCAGATTTACCTGCCACACCCGCGAGTTTGTCTGACAATTTTTTCTTCTGTACATAGTGAATCGCAAGAACCGTTTTGTCCTGACATGCCGCTACGACTAAATCATCCGAAGTGCTGATCTCATCCACCAGCCCAAGTTCCAGTGCTTGCGTACCAAACCAATGCTCACCCGTTGCTACTTTTTCAAGATCGAGTGCTGGACGATGGTCACGAATAAAATCTTTGAATAGACCATGCGTCTCTTCTAGCTCTTCTTTAAACTTCTCACGTGCTTTATCGCTGTTCTCACCAAACATAGTCAGTGTGCGCTTATACTCACCCGCCGTTAACTGTTCGAACTCAATATCATGCTTTTTAAGCAATTTATTGAAGTTTGGCAGTTGAGCGATAACACCAATAGAGCCAACAATAGCAAAAGGGGCAGAGACAATTTTGTCTGCGATACATGCCATCATGTAACCACCACTCGCGGCTACTTTGTCTACCGAGATAGTCAGAGGCAAACCTGCCGCTTTGATGCGATCAAGTTGAGAAGACGCTAAACCATAGCCGTGAACCATGCCACCGCCAGACTCCAGCTTAAGCAAGACTTCATCGCCTTCACGAGCCACAGCCAGAACCGCCGTTACCTCTTCACGTAGAGAGGCCACTTCTTTCGCATCAATACTGCCATTAAAGTCGAGAACGAATAAGTGTGGTTCACGCTTGCTATCAAGTTCCCCCTCTTTCACGGCTTTCTTCACTGCTTTACCACGTGATTTTACTTTCTCTTTTTCCGCTTTCTTTTCTGCTTTATCACGGGCTTTGATGAAAGCATCATCGTGTAGATGGTGCTCTAATTGTTCAATCGTCTGTTTATGGTGCTCAGATAGGTTCGTGATTTCCAGCTCACCTTTAATCGCGCTTGATTTTCCACTCACAGATTTAGCGATCACTAAAATTGCGATGATGGCGATTACAACGGTCGCAATCTTGGCTAAAAACAAGCCGTAGTCCAACAAAAATTCCAATGTCATATCCCCTATTGTATGAATTAGTGTATTGTAACCGTCTTGTCACGATTACCAAGAGTTTCTCATCATTCCTGCGGTTATCTGTGTGATTAAACATCAATGGAATGACGAGCATAATAAAAGAAAGAAGGATAAGCACAGTGGATTACCCAATCTCTACAGATGCCCTCAAAGATAAAGTAATTTTGGTTACAGGTGCCGGTGCTGGCATTGGTCGCCAAGCAGCACTCAGCTTCGCTCAACATGGCGCAACTGTCATTCTGTTAGGTCGCAATGTTAAAAACCTTGAATTCATTTACGATGAAATCGAAAGCGCTGGTTACCCACAACCTGCGATTATCCCATTGGATTTAAAAGGTGCGACAAAGCAGAACTACATTGATATGGCTGAAACCATTGAATCACAGTTCGGTCGTTTAGACGGTCTACTTCATAATGCTGGCGTTCTCGGCACTCTGAGTCCGTTTGAGCAGATTGATGAAGAAACCTTTGATGATGTTATGCAGATCAATGTGAAATCTGAGTTCTTGATGACTCAAGCATTACTGCCTGCACTTAAGAAAGCAGAAGCGGGTCGCATCGTATTTACCTCTTCAACGGTTGGTCACTCTGGCCGCGCATTCTGGGGCACTTACGCGATTTCTAAGTTTGCTACCGAAGGTATGATGCAAATCCTAGCAGACGAGCTTGAAGACACTAACATCCGTGTTAACGCAATCAATCCGGGCGGCACTCAAACACGTATGCGTGCAAAAGCGTACCCAGGAGAAGATGCGAATAAGCTAAAAACGCCACTCGATATCATCCCGCTGTACCTACACTTAATGAACCCAAGTGTGACAGACATTCATGGCCAATGTATCGATGCTCAACCTAAGTAACTGATATCATTAACCAACAGTAAAAAGTCGCTTCTATAGCGGCTTTTTTTGTATCTAAATCAATCAACTAACACTTACTTCCTCTGATTTTCATCATTTTGCTTTGCATCTTTTTTATTGTTAAATATACTGTATAAATAAACAGGTATTTAATTATGCATGAACTCATAAAAAACTTACAAGACCGCCAGCTAATCTGGAAAGGGTTACAATCGACAACTCAAGGAAATACCACTCCGACAGGCTATCCGCAACTGGATAAACAGCTTGATGGTGGCTTCCCGACGCACGGCGTTATTGAGGTTGAATCACAACAAGGGATCGGTGAACTTCGCCTACTTACGCCCTATTTAGCGCAACAAAACCCACAAAAATTGGCCATATTTATAAACCCACCAGGGAAAATCTGTGCCGAGTTTTTTAGCAGCCAAGGCATTGAATTAGAGAACATTCTCGTTATCCAGCCCCAACGCGATCTCGATGCGTTGTGGGCAGCTGAGCAGTGCCTCAAAAGCGGCGCTTGTCACTCTGTATTGCTATGGGGAGCCGATCTAGAAATACACCAAACAAAGCGCTTACAAGCAGCAAGTGAAACTGGTAAATGCCTGCAGTTTCACTTTAAAGCCACCAGCCATAATCAGTTATCCCTACCCGTATCTTTAAGCATGAAACTGTCTTCTCACGCCCAAGGATTGAAGGTAGAGATAACAAAAAAAAAAGGCAGTTGGTCATATGGCAGTTTTATTCTAGACATGACACACAACTGGCCGTTACTCACAGAGAAAGTCGTTTATGAAGACAATTCAAACCGCACTTTGCCTGGTAACACTGTGCTGGCTTTTCCTATTGCGAAGCAAGGCTAGCGTATGTTGTGGCTTTATCTGCACTTTCCATCTTTGCAGTTGGATACCTTGTTTAACTCTAATGAGTTGGGTTCGAACGAAGACTCACGCGAGCAATCTATTATCATCGTGGATGAAAAAGATCATCGTGTACTGCAAGCTAACCCAGCCGCGCTGCAATCGGGGATTTCGCTTGGTATGGGCTTAGGGTCTGCAGCGGCGCTGTGCCACAACTTACACGTCCACCCTTACAGTATTAAGCTGGAGAAAAGTAAGCTCAAAGAGATCGCTCAATGGGCGTATCTCGTCACTTCTGATATGGCGTTAGTGCCACCGAATGGTTTGTTGATTAAAGCCTCTAACATGCTGTCACTTTACGATGGGCTAGATAACTACTGGCATGCACTCAAAAGTCACTTAGAAACGCTCAATATCCAGTTCAGCTTCGCTACGGGTTATTCGCCGCTTGCTGCGATCCTTTTAGGTAGGCAAGCGATCAATCAAATCACAAACAATGTTGAGCAGATGAAAGCTTGGGTCAATCAGCAAGCATTGAGCTCCAGTGAGCTACCGAGCAAACAAGTTGAACGCCTGAATCGTGTCGGTATCAATACCGTCGAAGACTTATTGAAACTGCCTTTGCAAGAGGTCGCACGCCGCTTTGACATCGACTTGGTGAATTATGTCGGTCGCCTTAACGGTCAGTTTAAGCACCCGATTGATTTCTATCACCCACCAGAGAATTTCCAGCAATATTTGGAGCTGTTGTTTGATATTGAAAACATCCTGTTCATCGAAAAGCCGTTACTGAAATTACTGAATCAACTCGAGTGTTTTTTGAAGCTACGCGACCGAGTGGCTTTCGAGTTAACGTTGACTTTACACCTAAGAGATAAAGACGATCACCCTATCTCTTTTTATTCGGCACAAGGGGATTACCTTGCTGGAAAATGGGCGAACCTGACCCATCTCACCTTAGAGTCACTCAAGCTCACAGCACCGGTTCAGGGCCTAACCCTCAGCTTGATTCGTCATGGAGAACCGCAAATGGCCTACCATGATCTTTTTGATGGTCATACCGGAACACTTGCCGCATTAGATTTGCTTTCACTGTTGCAAGCAAAGCTTGGCCAAGCCTGTATTCAAACACCGAAAATACAGCACGACCCAAGGCCAGAAAAGGCCAATCAGTACTCGCTCCCAACACTGAGTAAATCTGTGGCAAAAAAGCAAGCGCCCCAACAAACCATAGCTCTCAGCGTCCATCAACAACGACTCAGGCCCAGTATTTTACTGCCAGAGCCCGAAGCCTTAGCCGAAAACGTCACTTTATCTCAAGGCCCTGAGCGCATTGTGTCTGGCTGGTGGGATGGAGAGAAGATCATTCGTGACTACTTTATTGCTCACAGTGAAAATGGTCGCTGGCTATGGATCTGTAGAACGCCAGATAAGCAGTGGTTTTTACACGGTTTATTTAGCTAAGCAATACCGGGACTTCGTGAAAGCATCCGCTTCATAGAGTCAAACTCAACGCCCATGTTCAATCATATTGACTCGTCATGGTTAAGTGAGATTATGTTATGTCTCAGCAATATTCAGAACTCTTTTGCCAAAGTAATTACTCCTTTCTTGAGGGAGCCTCACACGCAGAGGAGCTTGTTTTACAGGCCGACTTCTTACGTTACAAAGCACTCGCGGTGACTGATGAGTGTTCGGTGGCGGGCATCGTTAAGGTTCACTCGGCAATCAAGCAACATAAACTGTCGCTCAAGCAAATTGTTGGAAGCATGTTTTGGCTCAATGAAGAGTGCCAAGTAGTGTTGTTATGTCCGAATAGAACGGCCTATGCCGAGCTGTGCCGTATTATTACCAACGCGAGGCGTCGTAGCAGCAAAGGGCATTATCAGCTCTCTGAGTGGGATATCATGTCGGCTAAGCACTGCTTCATTCTTTGGCTTCCTCAACAAAAAAATGAAGACGCACACTGGGGGCAATGGCTATCCCAGCATCACTCTGGTCGACTGTGGATCGGCTTACAACGACACCTAAAACAAACCGACCAGCAGTACACAGATTACTGCGTTAAGCTGTCACAACATCATCACCTACCGATAACGGCTTGCGGCGGTGTATTGATGCACAACGCGAATCGCTTACCCTTGCAGCACTCACTCACCGCAATTAAATACCAAAAACCCATCACCGAAGTAGGCTGTCACTTACTCGCTAATGCAGAACGTTGTTTACGAAGTATCAATAAGCTCTCTCATATTTTTAAAGCGGAGTGGCTAGAAGAGAGCAATCGCATCGCTGAGCTGTGTGAATTTGATTTAGATAGCCTGCGCTACGAATACCCAAGTGAACTGATTCCTCAAGGTGAGACACCCATGAGTTATCTGCGCAGGTTAGTCGAGAAAGGAAAACGGGCTCGCTTTCCACAAGGTGTGCCTGACGACATCCAACAAATCATAAATAAAGAATTGAGGCTAATTGGCGAGCTTGACTACCCTTTCTTTTTTCTCACCATTCACGACATCGTCATGTTTGCCAAAAGCCAAGGCATTCTTTACCAAGGACGAGGTTCCGCGGCTAATTCCGTTGTCTGTTACTGCTTAGAAATCACCTCTGTCGACCCAAGACAGATCTCAGTGCTGTTTGAGCGCTTCATCAGTAAAGAGCGTGATGAGCCGCCTGATATTGATGTCGATTTTGAACATGAACGTCGTGAAGAAGTGATCCAATACATCTATAAAAAATACGGTAGAGAACGGGCCGCGCTTGCTGCAACGGTCATCTCTTATCGCTTCAAAAGTGCGGTAAGAGATGTGGGGAAAGCATTAGGGCTACAAGAAACTCAGCTCGACTACTTCATCAAGAACACCAATCGCCGGGACAAAAGCCTAGGTTGGCAAGCTCAATTAACTCAATTGGGGCTACAGCCTGATTCGTTGAAGGGACAACAATTTATCCACTTGGTTAATGAAATCATCGGCTTCCCACGTCACCTATCTCAACATGTCGGCGGCTTTGTCATATCTTCAGGGCCTTTATATGAACTGGTTCCCGTCGAGAATACCGCGATGCACGACCGAACCATTATTCAGTGGGATAAGGATGATCTAGAAACCTTAGGCTTACTGAAAGTCGATGTACTCGCATTGGGCATGCTCTCTGCGATTCGTAAATGTTTCACTCTGATTAAACGCATTCATGGGCGTTCACTCACCATCGCGGAGATCACTCGCCTTAAAGACGATCCTCAAGTTTACGGCATGATTCAACAAGCGGACACAGTCGGAGTCTTCCAAATTGAGTCACGCGCGCAAATGAGCATGCTGCCAAGGCTTAAACCGAAGACTTATTACGACTTGGTGATTCAAATCGCTATCGTCCGCCCAGGTCCTATTCAGGGTGATATGGTGCATCCATTTCTCAAGCGTCGAGATGGCATTGAGCCAATCAGTTATCCATCTAAAGATGTGGAATCGGTACTGTCGCGCACCTTGGGGGTTCCTATCTTCCAAGAGCAAGTGATTAAACTCGCGATGGTAGCCGCAGGGTTCACAGGTGGAGAAGCGGATCAGCTCAGACGCGCAATGGCCGCTTGGAAAAAAAATGGCAACGTCTTTAAGTTTAAAAACAAACTCATCGAGGGAATGCAAAAGCGCGGCTATGAGACTGAGTTTGCCGAACAGATTTTTAAACAGATATGTGGCTTTGGCGAGTACGGTTTTCCTGAAAGCCACTCGGCTTCGTTTGCGGTGTTAGCGTATTGTTCTGCTTGGTTGAAATGTTACTACCCTGAATGTTTCTACGCTTCTCTGTTAAATAGCCAACCCATGGGCTTTTATAGCCCATCACAGTTGGTACAAGACGCCCAACGGCACAATGTGGTGGTTCTTCCGGTATGTGTGAACGCTTCACAAGATAACCACGTCGTCGTTGAACATCAGAAGAGATTAGCTATTCGCTTAGGGCTGCGACAAATCAAAGGATTCAGCGAGCATGGTATCCAATGTGTGCTCGCTAATCGCCCACCATCCGGTTATCGACACCCAAATCAAGTGAAACAGTTATCGATGAATAAGAAAGATATCGAGCTACTGGCATCGGCCAATGCGCTACATAACGTTTCTGGAGACCGCTTCCAGACTCGCTGGGCGATCATGGACTCAGTGTCTGATTTACCGCTGTTTAGCCAAGCCTATGAGGATGTTGAGGATGACGAACAGGTGCTGAACAAGCCCAATGAGATGCAAGATTTACTCGAAGACTTCACCAGTATCGGCCTGTCATTGAACAAGCATCCAATCACTTTGCTAGAAGAAGCGAACCAACTTGGTCGATTCACCCATATGCAAGATTTAAAACAACAAAGGCATCAATCTATGGTCACCGTCGTGGGATTAGTCACCGGTAAACAATCACCCGGCACAGCGGCAGGGGTCACCTTTGTCACACTAGAGGATAACACGGGCAATATTAACGTTGTGGTATGGGGATCCACCGCACGCGCACAGCAGCAAGCTTATCTCACCGCCAAGGCGTTAAAAGTACAAGGGATATTAGAAAAACAAGGCGAAGTCGTGCATGTTATTGCTGGGAAACTCATCGACATTACCGATAAAATTGTTGGCTTACACACCCAATCACGAGAGTTTCACTAGCTATTTGAATAGCCGATGGCATGAACGTCTGAACAAAAATACAAGATATAAAAAAGGAGACCTAAGCCTCCTATTTATGGAATGGTTAAACTGGAAATCAGCGTCAGTTTCCGTATAGAAACATGAACTATAGAAGCTGACGCATTCGCTCTTGAGTCACTTCAACCAAGAGATCGGGTTGGAATTTAGAAATAAAGCGGTTACAGCCAACTTTCTCAACCATAGCTTCATTAAAACTGCCGCTCAATGAAGTATTGAGCGTGATGAATAGATCGTGCATTCTTGGGTCAGAACGCACTTCATGGGTCAATTTATAACCATCCATTTCAGGCATTTCAGCATCCGTGATCATCAGCAGTATTTCTTGATTGATATCTTTGCCTTCATCACACCAGCCTTTAAGCAAGTTCAGAGCTTCTAAACCGTCGTAACATTCAATAATGTTCAAACCGAGTTGTGACAAGGTGCCCTTAATCTGGTTGCGCGCTGTTGAGGAATCATCAACAATCAGAACGTTACGTCCAACCATTTGGTGGGCTAACTGTTCGTCTAAAACACCTTCTGAAATAGAAACATCGTAATCAATAATCTCAGCCAGCACTTTTTCAACGTCGATAATTTCAACAATTTTGTGCTGTTCTTCTTCTTGAATGTGTGTAATAGCGGTTAGGTAATTCGCACGCCCAGTCGTTTTAGGTGGCGGCTGAATTTCAGTCCAAGTGGTATTAACGATATTGCGAACTTGTCCAACCAAAAAGCCTTGTACGCTTCGATTGTATTCTGTAATGATCAAATTGCTCTCTTGAGAATCCATTCGAGATGGCGGAAAACCAATCGCACTACGCAAATCAATAACAGGAACAGATTCACCGCGTAAAGAAGCCACTCCGGTAATATGATGGTGGGAGCCCGGTAAGCGAGTGAGTACTGGTACTTTTAGAACTTCTTTGACTTTGAATACGTTAATCGCAAATAGTTGACGACTATTTAAGCTGAATAACAAGAGTTCTAGGCGGTTTTCACCTACCAGTTTGGTTCTCTGATCAACCGAATTTAAAACCCCAGACATACAACACCTTAGTGACAAATAATAACTGCTGCTACAATACCCCACTTCAATAGGTTAAAGCAAAGTACCAATGTACAGAATACGTAAGCTCAGTATCGAGAACAATGCTATAAACAGTCTAAATACATGGGAAATGTACGATAAAACTCAAGTACAAGTAAAAGATATTAACCTTCAATCACCTTCATCAATAGTTGACCATCAAACAAGGCCTGCTTGATAAGAGCAGCTCCTGGCATGGTTGCCTGCTTATAAAAGCGAGATTCCACCAGCTCTAAATCTTGATGGTAAACCGACAAACTCTGCTCTTCGATACACTGTTGAATCGCTGGGTATAAGACACTCTTTGCTTGATTGATTACGCCGCCAACTAAGATTTTCTCTGGGTTGAAAAGGTTAATCACAATCGCAATCGCAGAGCCTAGGTAACGGCCTAGTTGTTCAATCACTTCGACAGCCAGCGGATCTCCATCAGCAGCGGCAGCGCAGATCTGTTCAATAGTGACATCTTCAAAGACCGCTAGTGTTGATTCTTCGCCATTGTCCAGTCGCTCTTTGACTTGCTCACGGATTGCCTGAGAACTCGCGACCGTTTCTAAACAGCCTCGGTTACCACAGTGACAAAGTTTGCCCTGCCTATCGATCTGAATATGACCCAATTCACCGATGTTGCCGTGACGCCCTTGTAGGACACGACCATCAAGAATGATCCCGGCACCTAAACCATGGTGAATCGAGATAAGAACAGAGTTGTCGTTGTCTTGTGAGTTACCAAACAGCTTTTCTGCCAAGGCCCAAGCTCGGGTATCATTAGCAATAAAGACTGGCAAACCCGTTTCTTTGTAGATCTCCGGACCCAACGCTAAATTCTCCACGTTGTAATGCGGCATCTGCAACACAATCCCTTGCTCTGAATTGACAAGGCCAGGCAGTGTGATAGCGATGCTCGTCACCCGGTCAAGCTGCTCAGAATACGTTTGGAAAAACTCATCAATCTCATGAAGAAGACGCGCAAGCACATCATCTTGGTCACGTTCGTGAATGTCGATTTTGGTATCGATAAGCACATCGCCCCCCAATTCATGGAGTGCGATAGTCAAATATCCACGACCAAGACGCATGGAAAGAAACTGCCAACCTTCATTGTTAGTTTGTAAGCCGACAGCAGGACGCCCACGCGTCGTCACTTCTTGGACTGTCGTTTCGTGAATGAGGTGAGCTTCAATGAGTTCACGGGTAATTTTAGTAATACTCGCAGGAGCCAACTCACTTTGCTTGGACAAATCAATACGAGAAATAGGACCTTTAAGGTCAATTAGTTTATATACACGACCAGCATTGACCTGTTTGATATGATCAATATGGCCTAGTTGAGCCATGTACATTTTATGCTCCAGAAATCATCAACAGGGTAATTTTTTTACTTTGCGAAGTAATTGTGAAGTCACTTGGCATATCGCCGTGACCAGTATCACGTATATACATGAATCTTTGCGTATCTAGTCAAATAGTTAAAGGCAAATTAATAACCATATCGATAATTTGAGACTTAATTTTTATAAAAAAAGATCACATTTAATAAATAATGGCCGAAGATTCTCCCAAAAATAATCCTCATGGAGGTGCTGTAACGGCACGAGAGCTTGAGCAAAATGACAAACCATTTCCATTATAAATTTGACGCTAATATTCATCCACGAGTCACCCCATTTATTTCTATATTTACGGAATAAATGTAGGAATATCTTCCTAGCGCCCAATAAATGATCCATTAATGCATATACTTAATTCTGTCTAAACAAGATTTTCTACGTCTCAACTTCGGAGCATTCATGACAAAAGAGTTAAGAAAAACAAAAATCGTCGCCACTTTAGGACCCTCAACCGATAAAGGAAACGTGCTTGAAGAGATCATCAAAGCCGGGGTTAATATTGTCCGCATGAACTTCTCTCATGGCACCAGCGACGACCATATTCAACGCGCTAAAAAAGTTCGGGCAATCGCAAAAAAATTCGCTATTCAAATCGCAATACTTGGCGACTTACAAGGCCCTAAGATTCGTGTGTCGACATTCAAAGATGGCAAAATCCAACTTGCCGTCGGTGATCGGTTTACTCTCGACAGTAGCCTAGGTTTGGGCGAAGGCAACCAACAAGCCGTCGGCCTTGATTATAAAGAACTGCCTAACGACGTATCCGCCGGCGATATCCTGTTGCTGGATGATGGTCGTGTTCAACTGAAAGTAACCAAAGTGGAAGGCTGTCGCGTTCATACCGAAGTCATCATTGGTGGCCCACTGTCGAATAACAAAGGGATTAACAAGAAAGGCGGTGGACTGTCTGCTGAGGCGATCACAGACAAAGACAAGCAAGACATCATCACAGCCGCGCAAATTCAAGTCGACTATCTAGCTGTATCGTTCCCACGAAATAGTCAAGACATGCACTACGCTCGTCAGCTCGCACGAGATGCGGGTTTAGAAGCACATCTCGTGGCCAAAGTAGAGCGAGCAGAGACAGTCGCGACTGTTGAGAACATGGATGACATCATAATGGCCTCAGATGTGGTCATGGTGGCCCGTGGAGACCTCGGCGTGGAAATTGGCGACCCTGAGTTAGTCGGTGTACAAAAACAGCTTATACGCAGTGCTAGAGCACATAACCGAACGGTGATCACCGCGACTCAAATGATGGAATCGATGATTTCAGCCCCCATGCCAACTCGTGCCGAAGTCATGGATGTGGCCAACGCTGTATTAGATGGCACCGATGCTGTGATGCTGTCAGGGGAAACCGCAGCAGGTGACTACCCAGTTGAAACCGTAAAATCAATGGCTGAAGTGTGTATTGGCGCAGAGAAAATGGCCGGTATTAACCATCAATCCAATTACCGTATTGACCGAACGTTTATTACCGCAGAAGAAACGGTCTCGATGGCGACGGTATACTCTGCGAACCATATGGAAGGCATCAAAGGTATTGTCGCTCTCACCGAGTCAGGGCGAACGGCACTAATGATGTCCCGCCTAAGCGCTGATATGCCTATCTACGCCTTGTCTCGTAACGAAGGAACTCTTAACCGTTGTACTCTGTACCGAGGCGTAACACCTATCTATTTTGAGACAGAGGCCAAAGATAGTTTTGATATAGCACTATCGACGCTCGCTTGTCTAAAAGAACAAGGGCACCTTAAATTTGGTGACCTCGTGATCATCACTCAAGGTGATATTATGGATGTTGCCGGTTCAACCAACTGCATGAGAATCTTACCTGTCACCTAATTTTTACCTTTAGACTCTCGCGACTAAATTCAGAGATGGCATAGAGAAAACAACAAAGGAGTATCGAACCCAGTTCTATACTCTTTTTTAATTTCAGAATATTGTTCGCGTTATCAACAATCAACGACGAGTGTTATTTATCCGCTGCATTAACCATCAACTGCGACATATATGAACTGCGAGCGTTCTCTGTTGAAGTGTAGGTTTCAACAAAGCGGTAACCCGCCTCTAACCCCAATTGGTAATCATGCAGCAAATCTTCTTTGTCACTCATTAATGAACTCGATTTAAGCGGTTGGCTAGGCGCAATCTGAACCACAAACGCATCATCGGGAGGAGAGTTCAGGAAATTCTGAGTGAGTGAGTAAGTTTGATAATGGACCATCAATATATCAGCCAAACCTGAGTCAAATTTATCACCAATCAAATGACTTAAGCGGTAAATATCATCGGCACCAAATAACCATCGTCCACCGTTTAACAGATCCAAATGCCCACGGTCACACTTCTGCTCTTTTGAGCGCATAATTTGTTGTTGAAAGAAAGAGGTCCAGTCGGTTTTCCACTGTTCCATTTTTTGTTGCCAATGACCTTGAACACTGTCGAAAGATTCGCGGAACCATTGCAGTTCTTCGGCAGATATCGGTTTAAGCGCTTTGACTGTAGATCCCTTGGTTGGTGCTTCAACCAAATGACCATTGCCTTCCTCAACCACAGGCTCAGTGCGAATCACCACAATAGAACGAGCTTGACGGCGCCAAGCTTCTTGCACTGGAATAGCAGCCGAAACACCGCCGTCTACATAAGCACCATTACCAATCAAGATTTCGTCGTTATATAGACGAGGTATGGCGCACGTTGCAATCATCACCTTATACCAATCGTCACCGAGCAAAGGAAAATAATGATCTTGAAGATCTTTCGAGTCTGTTACCGCCGCAAAAAGTTGGCGATCCCCCAGCGTTTGCCTACCTAGGTCAAGATCAAGTTTGTATGGATACGCCATGATCTGTTCCAACGCCCATTCTAACCCTAAGTTCTTACGGTGTCGTATGTAAGAGAACAAGTTAAAGAATTCTGGGGCTGTGGTGAGGTCAAGCACAAAAGAACGACCTAAGCCTTTATCACGACACAGATAAGCGCACAAATTCAACGCGCCTGCGGAAGTACCAAAAAATTCGTCGAAGGGATCAAAATTAGAAAGAAGAAAGGCATCGAGCACTCCAGAAGTAAAAATACTTCTCTGTCCGCCACCTTGAGCGACCAGCGCTGTTTTTCCAGCAATAAACTTAGCGTAATAATCCAAGTCTATTGCTGTATCAATATTGGTTATAGTCCCACTATTCATGATTCCCTGAGTATAAAACCCAGCCTCGCAATAGATGATTGTTAACTACCAATCGCCATAAAGCCAAATGAAAGAATAATTACGTAGATAAACGCGGTTATTAGTAGGGCATTTTTCAGATTATGTTCCATAGACACCTCTGGCTTATTATTAATTCATCAAGTCTCTATTTAAGTACTATCAGGTGTGTGAAGTATCTTCAAGATTCGTCGAAATTAGTCGCACAATATTGATGTAACCATCACACTTAATAAGTGTATGGATAAGGATATACTCATGAATAACAAAGTAAATATGATGGCGCTAATGACACTTTTCTCTGTTTCAAGCGCAGATGCGGCACCGGAAATCATCATAACCCCTATGGTGGGTTACACCGGCGGTGGCAGTGTTGAAGACCAGGATGGTAAAACCTATGACATGAAAGCGTCGGAAAACTTCACCTTCTCGATTGAAACACCACTACAAAAAGGACGAGTTGGTCTTTTCTATTCCAATCAAAGCTCAGAGTTAAAAACGTTGAATCTTAGCTCTTCAATCCAATACCTGCACTTTCAAAGCAGCATCGACTACCCCGCTTCGTCCGCATTGTCTGGTTATTTTGGATTAGGTATTGGAGCGTCTTACGTCGATGTGGATTGGGCAAAAGATAAATATGGCTTTTCAACGTCGATCTTTGGAGGATTAGAATACAAGTTTAGCGACCGCTTAGCGATCAATACCCAAGTGCGTTGGTTAGGCACGGTGGTGGATAACGATACAACGGGGGTGTGTAACCTCCCCAGTAATGGTCAAGACTGCATTATTCGTTTTGATACCGACTGGATGAACCAATTCCAGGCGAATATCGGATTAAGTTTTACTTTCTAAATAAAGATACGCGCTGAAAACATAAAAAAGCCAACGGATTTGAACTGACCCCCAATTGCTGGCTTTTCTCTATGCCCTGTTTTTCAGTTCAACCTTAGAACTTATAGGTCACGCCTAGAGCACCACCTAGCTGTAGCTCAACACCTCTGTACATGTCGAGTTCAGGGTGGAACTGTGCGTAAGCATTCCACCCTTCATAGAAATTCACTTTCACACCTAACGGAACTCTTAGACCAAAATCATCATTCCACTCTGCCCATGCACCTGCGCCAACATACCAGCTCAAAGGCGCTTCTGTCTCAAACTGACCACGCTTCCAGATGTAATCAAACGCAGCACCGTCATTACCAACGGTGACACGGTATTGTTGATCCAACTCAACAACGACACTCAGGTCTTGATCAACGGCGAGACCAACTTCTAACGCTGGAGCTTCAGAAGCATGAGCGAACGAGGTAAGGCCGCAGCATATAAGGCCAATCATGTAACGATGTTTCATAGTATTCTCAAACAGTTTCAAAAAGCGCTAGGTTAATTAAAAACCAACGCTATTTGTCATCACAAAGTTAAAGATAATCGGCATCAGAATTTCATTGAACAGCCATCAATATCTGAGCGAACGATAACAGATTGGGTTAGAAGGGAACAAACTTAAAAAACTTTCATAGTACAAAAACAAAAAAGGAGGCCTTTCGGCCTCCTTGGTATTCATTGAATCAGTGAATTAACCGTTATTACGGATCCACTCATCCATGTCTGTCTTAAGGTTGTCAGACTTAGTACCGAAGATAGCTTGCACACCACCAGCTACTGTTACGACACCAGCAGCACCGAGTTTCTTCAGCTTATCTTGGTCAACAATCGCGGTGTCAGCAACGGCGACACGTAGACGAGTGATACAAGCGTCAAGGCCTGTAATGTTCGCTTTGCCACCGAATGCAGCCACTAGCTCACCAGCCAGTTCTGTACCCGTTGCAACGATGTCATCTTCAGACTCATCTTCGCGACCAGGAGTTTTAAGGTCCATCGCTTTGATCACAGTGCGGAATACAATGTAGTAAATAGCAGCGTAACCAATACCACATACAATCATCAGACCCATTTTCTGAGCGTTGCCAGAAAGAACTAGGAAGTCGATAAGACCGTGTGAGAACGAAGTACCGTGAACAAAACCTAAAGTGTTCGCAAGAACGTATGCTGAACCCGCTAATAGAGCGTGGACTGCGTACAGTACTGGAGCAACGAATAGGAATGAGAACTCGATTGGTTCAGTAATACCCGTTAGGAATGAAGTCAACGCAGCAGAAGCCATGATGCCCATTACTTTAACGCGGTTTTCAGGCTTAGCTGAATGTGCAATTGCGATTGCAGCAGCAGGTAGACCGAACATCTTGAACATGTAACCGCCCGCTAGCTGACCGAAGCCATTACCCGCAGCACGAGATGCGTCATCAGCAACAAGGTAACAAGTCAAAACACCGTGTTGAGTTTCACCAGCAGCGTTAACACAAGTACCAGCTTCGAAGAAGAAAGGTACGTTCCAAACGTGATGAAGACCAAATGGAATCAGTGAACGTTCAACGACACCGTAGATACCAAATGCCACTTGTGGGTTTTGGTGTGCAGCCCAATCAGAGAACGCAGAAATAGCGCCGCCAATAGGTGGCCATACAACAGAAAGTAAGATAGCTAAACCAATCGCAGCAAAACCTGTGATGATTGGCACAGCACGCTTACCAGCGAAGAAGCCAAGGTATTCTGGTAGTTGAATACGGAAGAAACGGTTGAATGCCCAAGCAGCAACACCACCGACTAGGATACCACCTAGTACACCAGTATCGATTTTATCAACGCCCATGATACCTGCCATTACGCCAAGTGTCGCAGTCATGATGCCGTAACCAACGATAGCAGCTAGACCCGCTACACCGTCGTTGTTAGTAAAGCCAAGCGCTACACCTACTGCAAACAGTAGTGCCATTTGGCTGAATACTGAACCACCCGCTTGTTCCATTAGGTTCGAAACAATCTCTGGAATAAAACTTAGGTGGGCAGCACCAACACCTAGCAAAATACCCGCAACTGGTAAAACTGATACTGGTAGCATCAGTGATTTACCAACTTTTTGCAGGTTAGCAAAAAGGTTCTTAAACATGTTTATGCTCCTGATAAAGAAAAATAATTATATGGGTTCTAACGGCACACCCCCGTAGCCTATATGTTAGCACCCTGTGAAAATGTAACCATGTGTTGCATTATATTTTCTGCCGCTAAATATATATTGATGAGGAACTAACTTTCTAGTCACTTACGAAATTTTGTTTCAAAACACGTCTTGGATCACATGTCAAATATAGAAATGCAATGGTTTGCAAAATTTTAAGCTATTGATATATAAGGATAATTTAATTAATTCATATTATTTTACTGAGTAAATAAAATAGGCACCAATGWTATTTTTAGTAACAAAATTACAAATGTTGCAATTAGTGCTCTCAAGTTCAACATATTTGGTAAACATCAAAAAAAAATGCGATTTTGATGATCAAAAACACAAAAAGGGAGCGCAAGCCCCCTTTTAACTGTTTCATTAGTTTTTTATCGCAAAAAAAGTTTTTGATAGTTTTTGGTCGTTTGTTCAGCAACCTCTTTCATCGACAGACCTTTCAATTGCGCAATGTAGGCCGCCACTTCTACGACATATGCAGGTTGATTCTGTTTTCCGCGATATGGAATGGGAGCTAAGTATGGAGAATCCGTCTCGATCAATAACCGTTCTAACGGTAAAGTCTTAACAACCTCTTTAAGCTCTATGGCTTGTTTGAAGGTTACAATCCCCGATATTGAGATATAAAAACCTAATTCCATTGCTGCTTCAGCGAATGCTTGATCTTCGGTAAAGCAGTGAATCACACCACCACACTTCTCTGCTCCGCCATCACGTAAAATCGCTAATGTGTCTTCACGCGCTTTACGAGTATGGATGATCAAAGGCTTATTAAGATCGACAGCTAACGCGACATGCTGCGTAAATCGCAGTTGCTGCAACTCAGCCGTCTCCGGTTGGTAGTGATAATCTAAACCTGTTTCACCAATCGCCACTACTTTAGGGTGGCTCGCGTATTCACGCATTCTGTCTAAACAGAAATCACTTTCTACGTCGAGAGGGTGAACACCACAAGAAGCGTTAACGTTATCGAACGGCGAGATCATCTCAAGCATATTTTCGAATGAATCGAGTGTCACACCAACAGACAGCAATTGGTCTACGTTGGCTGCCTTGGCCTTATTAACCACGTCTTCTACGCTGGTGTGTAAACCTTGATAATCCAGTTTGTCTAAATGACAGTGGGAATCTACGAACATGTTTCCTCGCAAGCAGCAATCAGCCAATTTATTATGAGTAGCTCCGTATTGAGCCCTGGGTGTTGTTTTAACTGCTCAATCAATATCAGCAATTTTTTCGAGGCTACATAAGCACTTTGATAAGACATTACTTCAGAGAGCGCTTCCGCACTTGGTGTGATAGCACGATTAACCAAACCAAAATGCAACTTCTGCACATCAGAGAGCAAATGCCACAACCAACCAAGTTGAGTCAAAGGGTCTTTACTCAGCTCAGTAGAGAATTGCATCATATCCAGTTGAGTGCCTTTGATAACATTCAAAAAGCCATCGAGCACTTTAGTTGAGCCATCAACACCGCCTTGTTCAAACATAACTTTGGCTTTCAAAGGCGCGTTGTCATTGAGAGCTAAAATATACGGCGGAATCGCTTTATCCACTTCTTTATCTAACCATGCAGAACCCACATCTAACTGCGGACTGACTACTTTAAATTGCTGACAGCGGCTAAGGATCGTGGGCATTAAGCGATGGCTATTACGCGTCGAAAGAATAAAGATACAGTGACTCGCCGGCTCTTCCAGTGTTTTCAAAAGCGCATTCGATGCCGATTCATTCATCGCTTCAGCAGGATCAAGCAAAATAACACGCAAGCCACCTAACTGAGACGACTGTTGAGCCCAGCGGTTGCTAGCACGCACTTGATCGACCGTAATCGACTTACCTTCTTTCTCGGGTGAAAGTACATGAAAATCAGGATGACTGCCTGATTTCATCAATTCGCAACTGTGACAAAATCCACATGATTCACTTTCATAGTTCGTGCACATTAATGCAGCGGTAAGTTGACTAATCAGTGCATCAACACCAAGCCCTTCCGGCGCATTAACAATCACAGAATTAGGAAAACGCCCAGCATCAAGACTTTTTTTCCACTCACTCCATATCGGCGTGAGCCAAGAATACACTTCAGCCATACTACCTACTGTTTGTTGAGCCAAGTCGTCAGCGCTTGTTTAATATCAGCAGCCACTTGCTCTATCTCTTGTTGTGCGTTAATCACAAGAACCGTTGAATCTTGTCCTGCAATTTCAAGATAACGCTCACGTGTACGATCGAAGAATGAGATATCCATCCTTTCTATTCTATCGAGCTCACCACGACCTCGAGCACGCTCTAATCCAACTCTAGGGTCTAAGTCCAAGTATAGAGTGAGATCGGGCTTAAAATCGCCTAGTGTCGTCGCTTTAAGAGATTCCATTGTAGAGCGAGCGATCTGACGGCCGCCGCCTTGATACGCCTGAGAAGACATATCGTGGCGGTCACCTAAGACCCACTGACCACTCTCTAAAGCCGGCTTAATGACATTCTCTACCAATTGAACTCGTGCTGCATACATCAGCAGTAGCTCAGTCATGTCTTGAAGCTTTTCGCCTTCGTGCTCTTCTTTGACCAATGAACGCATTTTTTCCGCCAAGACAGTACCACCGGGCTCACGTGTATTAACGATATCTTCAACACCCGCTGCTTTTAATGTCTCAACAATGGCATTGATTGCTGTGCTTTTCCCTGCACCTTCAAGGCCTTCAACAACGATAAATTTCGACTGATTCATAATGTGTTCTTTATTTGTTTTTTCTTAATTGTTTTAAATAAGCCCGTACTGCACGATTGTGCTCTGCCAAACTCTTTGAAAATACGTGACCACCGGTTCCACTCGCAACGAAATACAAGTAGTTACTCTTTTCCGGATTCAACGCCGCATGAATAGAGGCTCTACCAGCCATAGCAATAGGCGTGGGTGGTAAACCACGTATCGTGTATGTGTTATAAGGCGTTGGTGTGCGTAGATCTTGCTTTCGAATATTGCCTTTGTAACTGTCGCTCATACCATAAATAACCGTCGGGTCAGTTTGCAGACGCATCCGCTTATTCAAACGATTAACGAAGACTGATGAAACCCGCTCACGCTCTGAAGCCACTGCCGTTTCTTTTTCGATGATAGACGCAAGAATAAGAGCTTCATAAGGTGTTTTAAGTGTGTGCTTATCCGCTCTATTTTCCCACGTTTTATTGACCACATTCATGAGGTCTCGATGTGCGCGTTTCAGTAAATCTAAATCCGTTGTGCCGTAGGTATAGTGATACGTTTCAGCTAAGAAAAGACCTTCTAGCTTTTCATTTTCAATACCAAGTTTTTGAGCAATCTCTTTTTCCGAGACACCGTTTAGCGTTTGTTTGATGAATTCGTTATCTTTCATCTGCGCGAGCCACTCTTTGAATCGACTGCCTTCAACAAACGTAATAGTAAATTGATGTTCTTTTCCTTTCACGAGCACACGTAATGCTTGTTCTAAGGTTATACCCGGTTCAAGCAGAAATGTACCCGCTTTTACGTCTACAAGCTCTGGGTGCAATTTGCGAATAAGTTTCTCGTAAGGAGAAGCCTCAAACAGACCCTCATGAATTAACTGCGCAAGAACACGATTAAAGCTACTACCGGAAGCAACCGTCACGACTTGTGGCTCTTCTAATTGAATAATTTGTTTCAGATTATCTTGTGCTTGATTGTAAACATAATAACCAGCAGCACCGGCTGCGATTAGGCACAAGAAAATGAAAATGAATAACTTTTTGATCACGAGTTTAATTGTCCTTGAAGGCTTCGAGTAACGGATCCAATGGTAAATTGGGTGTTACTAATACGGGTAACTGGGGCAACCCCTAAAATTGAGTTGGTAATGAAAACTTCATCAGCTTGCATGAGTTGAGATAAGCTGTAATCACCAATAGTAACGGAAAGTTCAGCTTGATTCAGTGCGGTTAACACTTGCTTACGCATCACCCCAGCAACGCCACTTTGTGTCAGTTGTGGGGTGTGAATAGTCTGCCCCTTTCGCCAAAACAAATTAGCCATAGTGGTTTCAATCACGTTACCTGAAATATCAAGCACAACACCATCCGTTTCACCAGCTTGGTCCATTTCATCTTTCATCAAGATCTGCTCAAGGCGATTATTATGCTTATGGCCAGCAAGCAACGGACTCAAGCCCAGCGCTTGTTGGCAGATGCCGAGTTCGATACCAGACTCATGCCACTCTGAATAATGGTTAGGGAATTCAAACGTGCTAATGGTTATCGTAGGCTTAGCGATATTCTTCGTACTATAACCCCGACCACCAGCACCTCGGCTAACGTGAAGCTTTATCCCTGCTTTTTCATTTTGAGTCGTGTTTGGATGATGGGAATGATTGTGTTGGATATATTGAAGTGCACTATCGAGCCAGACATTAATCGTATCCCAATCAAGACCAGAAATACGCAATGCTATTAGAGCTTCATCGACGCGATGCTGATGATCGCGAAAATACTGAATTTGACCACCTCGAACAAGCATTGTCGTAAAACAGCCGTCTCCGTACTGAAACGAACGATCCAATATGTCGACTGTTTGCTGGCTTTCACCATTAACCCAAAACATGTTTTGCCCCATAAAAAGAAACGGCTCAATGCTAAAGCATCAAGCCGTTTAAAAACAAGTCTAATTGTGACTATCTACGAGTGTTTACGTCTTTAATAGGATAATTAAATATTTTTGAAGATCAAACAGCCGTTTGTACCACCGAAACCGAATGAGTTACATGCAGCATATTCCATGTTGCTCACTTCACGCGCAGTGTGAGGTACTAAGTCAATATCTAAGCCTTCTTCTGGGTCATCGAGGTTGATTGTTGGTGGAACAATTTGGTCAACCAGAGACATTGCCGTAATGATAGCTTCAGCAGAACCTGCAGCACCTAGAAGGTGACCAGTCATAGATTTCGTAGAAGAAACCAATACTTGCTTGCTGCCGGCTTCGCCAAGAGCACGCTTAATGCCCTTAATTTCCGCGACATCACCCGCAGGAGTCGAAGTACCGTGTGCATTTACATAACCGATTTGTTCACCAGTAATGCCTGCATCACGCATCGCCGCTTCCATGGCTAGCGCACCACCAGAACCATCTTCACTTGGAGAAGTCATGTGGTAAGCGTCACCCGACATACCGAAGCCAACAAGCTCACAGTAAATCTTAGCGCCACGAGCTTTCGCATGTTCATACTCTTCAAGAACCATCATGCCAGCGCCATCACCAAGAACAAAGCCATCACGACCTTTGTCCCATGGACGAGAAGCTTTTTGAGGCTCATCGTTACGAGTAGACAGAGCTTTAGCCGCACCAAAACCACCCATACCTAGCGGTGTGGAGGCTTTTTCAGCACCACCTGCTAGCATTGCGTCAGCATCGCCATACGCAATCATACGAGCCGCGTGACCAATGTTATGCAGGCCAGTCGTACATGCCGTAGAAATAGCGATGTTTGGACCGCGCAGACCACGCATAATCGACATGTGACCCGCAATCATATTCACGATCGTTGACGGTACAAAGAACGGGCTGATCTTACGAGGACCTTTTTCAGTTAGTGCTTGGTGACCGGCTTCGATCAAACCAAGACCACCGATACCAGAACCGATAGCAACACCCACACGTGGAGCGTTTTCTTCAGTAATAGTTAGGGATGAATCATCTAAAGCTTGAATACCTGCTGCGACGCCGTACTGGATGAATAAATCCATCTTACGAGCATCTTTTTTAGTCATATACTCTTCGCAGTTAAAGTTTTTAACTAAACCTGCAAAACGAGTTGAGAAATTGGTTGTATCAAAATGGTCGATATTCACGATACCACTTTGACCAGCTAGCAGGGCTTTCCAAGAAGATTCTACAGTGTTGCCTACCGGTGACAACAAACCCATGCCAGTGACAACTACACGACGCTTGGACACGATTTTACACTCCGGGAATTGAGGTGATTTAAGATGAGGAAGATGAGTTAGATAAAACACAGGCGGTCGAGGTGACCGCCTGGGAGAGATTATTACTGAGCGCTAGTTACGTAATCGATAGCTGCTTGAACAGTAGTAATTTTCTCAGCTTCGTCGTCTGGGATTTCAGTGTCGAATTCTTCTTCCAGAGCCATTACTAGCTCAACAGTGTCTAGAGAATCTGCACCTAGGTCATCAACGAAAGAAGCTTCGTTTTTAACTTCAGCTTCATCTACACCTAGCTGTTCAACAATGATTTTCTTTACGCGTTCTTCGAGGTTGCTCATTTTTTATTTTCCTTTACAGAGTTCGCTTTATGCGATGTTTTCCGTAGTTTATTCAATCTATTGAAAGTTGCAAGGTCAACTTTTCTGGTCAAACCACAATTTTCACGATTTTAACCGAAATTACGTATGATCTTAACTTAAATCATGCACAAATATTGCACATAATTTACACCATGTACATACCGCCATTGACGTGAAGTGTTTCACCTGTGATATAAGCTGCCGCAGGTGACGCCAAAAATACCACAGCTTCAGCGATTTCGCGAGGGTCACCTAGTCGACCTGCTGGTACATTCGCCAAAGTTGCTGCACGTTGCTCATCATTTAACGCTTTCGTCATGTCTGTTTCAATGAAACCAGGTGCCACAGTATTAACTGTAATGCCACGAGAAGCAACTTCACGAGCCATCGATTTCGTAAAGCCAATTACACCAGCTTTTGCCGCTGCATAGTTAGCTTGACCTGCATTACCCATCGTACCTACTACAGAACCGACGTTGACGATACGACCTTGACGTTTCTTCATCATGCCACGCAATACCGCTTTAGACATGCGGAAAATAGGCGTTAGGTTAGTATCGATGATGTCATTCCACTCGTCGTCTTTCATACGCATAAGTAGGTTATCACGGGTGATGCCTGCATTGTTAACTAGAATGTCAATCGCACCAAATTCATCGTTGATGGTTTTCAGTGTAGCAGCAATCGAGTCAACGTCAGTGACATTAAGAGCAAGACCTTTACCATTCTCGCCAAGATACTCGCTGATTGCAGCAGCGCCGCCTTCAGAAGTAGCCGTACCGATAACTTTAGCACCACGCTCAACTAAAAGTTCAGCGATTGCACGACCGATACCACGGCTTGCGCCTGTAACTAGTGCAACTTTACCTTCTAAATTCATCATAACTTCTCTATGTAAGTGGTTATTTACTTAGCAGCGTCTAGTGATGCAGTATCATTAACTGCAGCAGCTGTCATCGTTTTTACAATTCGTTTTGTTAGACCAGTAAGCACTTTACCTGGACCTAATTCTAGTAACTTCTCAACGCCTTGCTCATTCATTGCGAGGACACCTTCAGTCCAACGAACCGGGCTGTACAGCTGACGAACCAGAGCATCTTTGATTTTTGCAGGGTCTGTTTCAGCAATAACATCAACGTTATTAATAACAGGCAGTGCTGGCGTGTTGAACTCTAGCGCTTCTAGAGCAACCGCTAGCTTGTCTGCTGCAGGCTTCATCAAGGCACAGTGAGATGGCACAGATACAGGTAAAGGAAGCGCACGCTTAGCCCCCGCTTCTTTACATAGTGCACCAGCACGCTCTACTGCCGCTTTGTTACCAGCGATAACAACTTGGCCAGGAGAGTTAAAGTTCACGGGAGACACCACTTCGTCTTGCGCTGCTTCTTCACACGCTTTAGCGATCGCTTCATCATCGAGACCGATGATTGCGTACATGGCACCAACGCCAGCCGGAACGGCTTCTTGCATCAATTGACCACGTAGCTCAACCAGCTTGATCGCTTCTTTAAAGTCGATAACACCCGCACACACGAGGGCAGAATATTCGCCTAGGCTGTGGCCAGCTAGGTTTGCCGGTTGCTCTAGACCAAGCTCTTGCCATACTCGCCAGATTGCGACAGACGCTGTTAATAGAGCCGGTTGTGTACGGAAAGTTTCATTTAGATTTTCTACTGGACCATCTTGAACCAATGCCCATAGATCGTAACCTAGAGCTTCTGAAGCTTCAGCAAATGTCTGTTTCACAACATCATACTGTTCGCCTAGGTCAGCAAGCATACCAATAGCTTGAGAGCCTTGGCCTGGGAATACGATAGCAAATTTGCTCATTGTAATTTTCCTTTAAGCAAAGCAAAAAATTGAATAAGGCACATAACTTATGTGCCTTGTTTGTTGATTATCGCTCGGGGTTAGAATTTAACTAACGCAGAACCCCAAGTGAAGCCGCCGCCAAAGGCTTCCAGTAGAAGCGTTTGACCACGTTGAATTCGCCCATCGCGGACTGCCTCATCAAGTGCAGTAGGTACGGTAGCTGCCGATGTATTACCGTGTTTATCCAGGGTAATGACCACTTGATCAAGCGACATTGCCAACTTTTTAGCCGTTGCAGAGATAATACGGTAGTTCGCTTGGTGTGGCACTAACCAATCAAGCTCAGACTTATCCATATTATTCGCTGCCAATGTGTCTTTAACGAGTTTAGAAAGCTGAGTCACCGCCACTTTAAATACTTCGTTGCCCGCCATGTGCAACCATTTATCTGCATCTCCGCCACGCTCTGGAACTTCTAAGCTTAGAAGCTCACCGTATTTACCGTCAGAGTATATATGAGTAGACAAAATACCTGGCTCTTCGCTTGCGCCTACAACCACCGCGCCTGCTGCATCACCAAATAGGATGATAGTAGAGCGGTCAGTCGGATCACAGGTTTTTGACAGTGCATCAGCACCAATTACCAAAACGTTCTTACACATGCCAGTCTTAATGTGTTGATCAGCAACAGACAATGCATAGACAAAGCCTGAGCAAGCTGCCGCCAGATCAAACGCAGGGCAACCTTTTATACCGAGTTTACCTTGCACCTGACAGGCTGAAGACGGGAATGTATGGCTACTGCTGGTTGTTGCAACAATGATCAGATCAATATCTTCTTTGTCGATACCGGCCATTTCAATGGCATTTTCAGCCGCGTAAAACGCCATATCAGCAACCGTTTCATTTTCTGCTGAAATACGACGTTCTTTAATACCCGTTCTAGCAACGATCCACTCATCGCTAGTCTCTACCATTTTCTCTAAGTCTGCGTTAGTACGCACCTGAGATGGCAAGTAGCTGCCAGTACCTAAAATTTTGCTATACATGAAGACTAATAATGCCTCTCGAGTAAAACCGCTTCCAAACGATCGCTAATGCGGATAGGGACTTGTCGTTTGACCTCGTGTACTGCTTCACCAATCGCGTTGACAACTGCAGACACATCAGCACTTCCATGACTTTTAATGACAATGCCGCGCAATCCTAACAAACTTGCGCCGTTATACTGGTCGGGGTTCAAGGTTTTTAATTCAATAAATAGCTCAGAAAACAACTTTCTGGCAATCCAACCCTTTATTGTTGAAGCCATCATGCGCGTTTTTAACTTATCAATAAAGAGCTGAGCCGTACCTTCGCACGTTTTTAAGCAGATATTGCCCACAAAACCATCACATACAACCACATCAGCAGCATCTTGAAGTAATTGATTACCTTCAATATAGCCGATGAAGTTTACGGATTGAGTATTAGACAACATTTCAGCACAGCGTTTTACAAGGTCATTGCCTTTAATTTCTTCCGCACCAATGTTCAAAATAGCAACGCGTGGTACGCGGCTTAAATGCTGCTCTGCCAATGCACTACCCATCACAGCAAACTGAAACAATGAATCCGCATCACTAGAAACGTTCGCTCCTAAGTCAAGCATCCAAGTCCGATTACCGGAGGCCGTCGGTAGCGCAGAAACCAATGCTGGCCTATCAATACCGGGAAGGAGTTTAAGTCGGAAGCGAGATAAAGCCATCAGTGCACCGGTATTACCACCACTCACGCAAGCATCAGCCTGTGACTCGGCAACCAGATCGATCGCGACACGCATAGAGCTTCCTTGACTATTACGTAGTGCTAATGACGGTTTTTCAGAATTGGCAATAATTCGGTCACAATGCTGGATACTCAAACGAGAATCAGGCATTCGGCCTAATAAAGATAATTGAGATGTGATCGCATTTCGATCACCTATGAGAATGACTTTTAGCTCTGGGAAATACGACAGTGCCTGCACGGCGGCAGGCACTGTTACACGAGGACCGAAGTCCCCGCCCATTGCATCAAGCGCAACGGTTATATTTTGCAAAGGTCAACCTTACTTGTTGATAACCTTTTTGCCGCGGTAGAAACCTTCGGCAGTCACGTTGTGACGTAGGTGAGTTTCACCTGAAGTTGCGTCTACAGAAAGTGCAGCTGTAGTTAGCGCATCGTGTGAACGACGCATGCCACGCATTGAACGTGATTTCTTGCTCTTTTGTACGGCCATTGACCCTACTCCTATGTAAATTCTTAAAGAAGCAATTACTTCTTTAAGCTTTTTAAAACATCAAATGGATTCGGCTTTTTGTCTTCCTCAATTTCTTCAGGAAGTTCACCAAACACCAAGTTATTTGAGTTAACGCTACATGTCGCATCGTCGTGCATTGCTATTTGTGGCAATCCAAGGATGAACTCGTCTTCAACTAGTTGAATTAGGTCTAACTCACCGTACTCGTTAAGATCTACCAAATCGTACTCTTCCGGTGCTTCTTCTTCACTTTTCTCGCTGTAAACAGGAGTATAAGTAAATTGGACATCGCACTCATGTGCGAAAACCTCATTACAACGTTGACACTCTAAATCGACTTCGACGTTAGCTTTACCAGAGATAACGACTAATCGTTGTTCATCAAGCCCAAATGACATTGAAACTTGCGCATCACGTTTTACGCCTTCAGTTGCTTCGTTTAAACGCTTTAAAAGACTGACCTGAATGATACCATCCATATCAAGTCGTTTTTGAGCGGTTCTTGCCGGATCAACTGTACGCGGTATTTTTTCCTTTTGCATAGGGCGCGAATCTTATCTTCCAAATCATATTTAGTCAAAGGAAAAGGCAAAAAAAATGGACTTTCTTGCCTTTCCTATTCAGAGCATTATGAATAGCAGGACAAGTTACGTTATCCTGAGATCAATGCTTCCTTGAATTGTAAATTAAAATGAGAAATTACCAACTAGTTTTAGCCTCAACATCACCATTTAGGCAAGAGATCCTCAAAAAACTACAGTTAAGCTTCATTACAGCCAAGCCAGACTGCGATGAAACGCCACTTCCAGAAGAGACTCCTCAACAGTTAGTGATGCGCCTTGCCGAAACCAAAGCGAAGTCTTGTGCTGTAGAGCACCCTAGCTTAGTCATTGGTTCAGATCAGGTTTGCGTGGTTGACGGAGAGATCATAGGTAAGCCTCATACTCAAGAAAACGCAATCGAACAGTTATCTCGTCAAAGCGGTAAGAGCATTACTTTTTATACTGGGCTTTCGGTTTGGAACAACGAAACCAATAAAGCGGATACGCGTCTCGACACCTTTGTTGTGCATTTTCGCGATTTAACCGAGCAACAGATCATGAGTTATGTTGAGAAAGAACAACCTTATTACTGCGCGGGTAGCTTTATGTGTGAAGGGTTAGGCATCGCGTTGTTTAAACAGATGGAAGGCAAAGACCCGAATACTTTGATCGGCTTACCGCTGATCGATCTCGTCGATATGTTAGAAGCGCAAGGAATGAGTGTGCTGTAACAGATACGATCTCTTTGTTAGAGATTCCCTACCCCTTCCTTCGTCAGTCTAGGGAATCACGAAGATCGCTACATTATCCAATAGCTAAAGAAATCACTGATGGCAATAAGGAGCGATTCTCCGCATCGATAGCGTAAGGAGGCTAGCTTCGTTGGTAAGTGATCATAATACTGACTCGCTTCGCCCATAGAGAAATATCATGTTTGACGATAAACAAGCTAATTGATTGGTTCCATGACAACACCGACTGACTTTACTCACGAAAAAAGTCGTCATCCTCAAGAGCGAGGAACGAGCGAGTTGCGGATCTTCTACAACCGATAAAACAAAAAAGGTTGACGATATTCGTCAACCTTTTCCATGTGATGCGTCTGCTACTCAATCCACGAAAAATCTCGTATCTCGTATCTCGTATCTCGTATCTTCTTAAAGCTTACGTAAACCCGTGAGGGCTTTCTCGAGTCTTCTTTCCATTGGCGCAGAAATGTCCATCTTTTCTTCACTGCCCGGGTGCGTAAACTTAATGTTGGCGGCATGTAGGAACAGACGATCAAGCCCAACCTTGCCGGTGTAAGCATCAAAACGACGATCTCCATAGCGATCATCCCAAGCAATTGGGTGTCCTGTATACTGAGCATGCACACGAATTTGATGTGTACGGCCTGTAATTGGGCTAGCTTGAATCAACGTCGCCTCTCGGAATTTCTCTAGAACTTTAAAACGAGTTTCAGAGGCTTTACCATTTGGGTTCACGCGAACAATGCTATTCACTTCGTTTTTCAACAAAGGCGCATTCACAACTTTGCAGCTGTTTTTCCATTCGCCCATAACTAATGCAAAGTAGTATTTTTGAACCGTTTTTTCACGGAACTGTGCTTGAAGATGTCTTAGCGCTGAGCGCTTCTTAGCGACAAGCAAAATGCCAGACGTATCTCTATCGATACGGTGCACTAATTCAAGAAAACGAGCATCAGGGCGCAGGGCGCGCAATGCTTCAATCGCACCAAACTTTAATCCACTACCACCATGGACAGCCGTTCCCGATGGTTTGTTGAGAATTAGCATGTGATCATCCTCATAGATAATGCACTGTTCTAATTCTGAAACCTTGTTGAGTTTCGTGCTTGGCACGTTCTCTTCCGTTTTCTCTTCAATGGTTACGGGAGGAATACGAACTAAATCGCCAGCTTTTAGTTTGTATTCAGCCTTGATGCGTTTTTTATTTACGCGGACTTCGCCTTTACGCA
The DNA here is from genome assembly GCF_050337445.1 of Vibrio minamisatsumaniensis. Taxonomy (NCBI): domain Bacteria; kingdom Pseudomonadati; phylum Pseudomonadota; class Gammaproteobacteria; order Vibrionales; family Vibrionaceae; genus Vibrio; species Vibrio minamisatsumaniensis. Next base: position 34,993 of record NZ_JAKJSY010000026.1, read on the forward strand.
CGATTCGGTAAATCATGCTTTTCGGGATGTTTTTTAATTGGTTGCGTAAGAAGTTATCAATACGCTGACCAGCCATATCTTCGTCAATGTCGACGAATTGGACTTGGGTTCTAATTTCACTCATACCGTTATTGTATCACTGTCACTTTTGATAATTGAGATTTTCTTAGCACTATTCCGCAGTAATTTTCGCTAAAGGCTGGTGCGCCCATCATAAAACAGACGTTTTTGTCCTATACTTCCTTAATTCTTCGAACAAAAAAGCATCTAGATTCCTGAAAATTAGACTATCAATTGATAAATTATTTATAGACAGTGAGTTAGAGCTATCAAAACACAAACAAAAACTGTTTTTTTTATCGCATTACAACAAAGCAGATTGCCGAGTTTCACGACCACTGCTATAGTTCACAGCTGCTATAAGTGGTTTGATTATTATTTAAACAGCTAACCATTTACCAGCAAGCAAATGAGTAGATAACTCAGATTCGACCGTGCTGCAATCGGCGTAAGACATAGTCAACTGAGCCCCTTATCGCCCTACTCACGTACACTCATGTTGAGTATTAACCGCCACATCGCGGATCATAGGTCAACTCCCTATGATGACTGACGTGCCCCAGAGCATCCCTCTCCAGCCGGGAGGCTGCACCGATAAAGCCATGGGATCTGGCACCATGAGAAACGAAATAAAGCGATAAGAAATGATGAAAATAAGAAAAGACAATGAGAATTTCTAAATGAAAAGAATGCTAATCAACGCAACTCAAAAAGAAGAGCTGCGTGTCGCTTTGGTTGATGGCCAGCGACTGTTCGATCTCGATATCGAAAGTCCAGGTCACGAGTCAAAAAAAGCGAATATCTACAAAGGACGTATTACCCGTATTGAACCAAGCCTAGAAGCGGCATTTGTCGATTACGGCGCAGAACGTCACGGTTTCCTCCCTCTTAAAGAAATTGCCCGCGAATACTTCCCTCAAGGTTATACTTACCAAGGCCGCCCTAGCATTAAAGAAGTGCTAAAAGAAGGCCAAGAAGTCATCGTACAAGTTGAGAAAGAAGAGCGAGGCAGCAAAGGCGCTGCCCTGACCACTTTCATCTCTTTGGCTGGTAGTTACTTAGTTCTTATGCCTAATAACCCTCGTGCTGGCGGTATTTCTCGTCGTATCGAAGGTGATGAACGCACACAACTGAAAGCCGCATTAAGCACTCTTGAGCTTCCTCAAGGTATGGGTTTAATCGTGCGTACAGCAGGTGTTGGCAAAAGTGCAGAAGAGCTAGAGTGGGACTTGAACGTTCTATTGAATCACTGGAGTGCTATCAAGCAAGCTTCTGATTCAAATGCAGCACCTTTCCTAATTCACCAAGAAAGTAACGTTATCGTTCGTGCGATTCGTGACTACCTACGTCGTGACATTGGCGAGATTCTAATTGACAGCAATACTATTTTTGAACGTGCACAAGCGCACATTCAATTAATACGCCCAGATTTCATGAATCGCGTTAAGAAATATGACGGTGAAGTACCACTATTCAGTCATTACCAGATTGAAAGCCAGATCGAATCTGCTTTCCAACGTGAAGTTCGTCTTCCATCTGGTGGTTCTATCGTAATCGACCCAACAGAAGCGCTGACTTCTATCGATATCAACTCTGCTCGTGCAACAAAGGGCGGTGATATTGAAGAAACAGCACTGAATACTAACCTAGAAGCTGCCGATGAAATTGCACGTCAATTACGTCTGCGTGACCTGGGTGGTCTTGTTGTTATCGACTTCATCGATATGACTCCGGTTCGTCACCAACGCGAAGTTGAAAGCCGTCTACGTGATGCCGTTCGTCTAGACCGTGCTCGTGTACAAATTGGCCGTATTTCTCGCTTTGGTCTTCTAGAGATGTCTCGTCAACGTTTGAGCCCATCACTAGCAGAAGCTAGCCACCACATTTGTCCTCGTTGTACAGGTACTGGTGTTGTTCGTGATAATGAATCGCTAGCACTGTCTGTGCTACGTTTGATTGAAGAAGAAGCTCTGAAAGACAACACAGCGCAAGTACTTGCTGTTGTGCCTGTTCCTATCGCTTCTTACCTTCTGAACGAAAAACGTCGCTCAGTAAACCACATCGAGAAGAACCAAGAAGTTAAGATCACGGTTGTTCCAAACTCAGACATGGAAACGCCCCATTTTGAGGTTATCCGAGTTCGTGAAGGTGAAGAATTCGATCTACTCTCTTACTTACTGCCTAGCAAGCTAGAAGCGCTAAAAGAAGCAGAAAGCAAAGAGCCCGCTGAACAGACTATTCGTCCTAAGAAGATCGAAGAACCTGCTCTTAAAGGCTTCGCTGCTCCTGCTCAATCAGCACCGACTCCGGCTCCAGCACCTAAAGCTGTAGAAGAGAAGAACGCTGCACCAGCAGCAACTCAAGAACCAGGCGTTATGGGTCGTTTCTTCAAAGCTATCGGTAGCTTCTTATTTGGCTCTTCAACTCAAGAAGAGAAAAAAGAAGAAGAGAAGAAAGAAGAAGAGACACCTAAAAACAATCGCAACCACGGCAACCGCCAACGCCGTGACCGCAATGACAACCGCCGTCGTAACCAACGTGGCGAACAACGTAACGAACGTGGCGACAATCGTAACGAAAACCGTGACAACAAACGCCGTCGTAAACCTGTGCGTGATGAGAAGCCTGAAGAGCAAAAAGAAGCAGCTCCACAGCAAACTCGTCAGCCTCGTCAGCCTAAGCAAGATCGTCGCAATAAGCCACGTGATGAGCAGAAGCAACAAGAAGAGCAAGTACCATCTAAATTAGCAGAAGAAGGTCTACAGCTAGCGGCAGAAGCTCAAGCTGATAAACCAGAAGCGCCAAAGGCGAAGCCTGAAGCAAAAGCTGTGAAAATTAAAGAGCGTCGTCAACGTCGTAAGCTGAACAAACGAGTTCGAGTTAAAGACCAGCAAGCTCAAGCAGAAGCAGAAGCAGAAGCAGAAAACAATGCCGATAACGCTTCAAAAGAACTCTCTGTTTCGAAAGAACAATCAGTAGCTCAAGCGCAAAAAGTTGCAGAACAAGTAGAAGCAACTCAAGTAAATGCTGAGCAAACAGAACAGGAAGAGCCGAAGCAACGTCGTAACCGTCGTTCACCACGTCACTTACGTGCAAGTGGTCAACGTCGTCGTCGCGGTCGTGATCGTCGTCCTAACCCATTCCGCTTACGTAAAGGTGGTGTAGCCTCTCCTGAGATGGCTATGGGTAAAGTGATGCCTCGCTTCATTCCAAAACCTCACCATAAACAGGCAAAACCTGAAGTGGCTGAAGTTCAAGTAGCAGCTGAAACATCTGTTCAAGAGCAGAATGTCACTCTAGAGACGACTCAACAAAACAACACAGCGATGGCTGGCGGCTTTGCTTGTCCAGAGCTTGCGATGGGTAAAGTTATCATCCGTCGTGAAGACGTGGTTATTGCTGAAGACGTGGCGACTGAACCTAAGGTTGAAGCTCCAGTAACTGAAGCTCCTACAGTCTTAGAAGAAGCACCAGTGGTCGTTGAAACTGCGAAAGCTGAAGCTTCAGCAATTGTTGAAGCGACGAAAGTTGAAGCGACGAAAGTTGAAGCGCCTGTTGTAGCGGAAGCTGTGCAAGTAGAAGCAACACCTGTTGTTGAAGCTGAAGTACCTAAAGCTGAAAGTGCAAAAGTTGAAGAAGCGCCTGTTGTAAAAGCAGAAGAAGCTCCTAAAGCGGCACCAAAGGCAGCCGTTGCTAAAAAGCAAGCCGGCTCACCAATGACGAAAGCTCCTGGTCCTCAAGAGATCAAAGAGATTCAAGTTGTTGCAGCTCCGTTCCGCACTGAGCGTTTTGTCTCGAAAGGTGCAGGCAGTCAGGCAGCGTCGAACAAAGCTGGTGCAGGAATGACTAAGCCAAACTTCTCGTGATTGCTAACAGATAATCATGCGTAAATAGAATCAAAGGCTGCTTATTAAAGCAGCCTTTTTCATGCCTACTAATCGAATAAAAATGAACGGATATATTACTCAAAGTTAGGTTCAACCTTGAACTTCGTCACATTTTTGGGTAGCATTCGCGCACTTATCTTTTCGACACTTCGCTATTGCCGCTCTTTTCCATCACTGTTTGGCTACGCAATACCCCCGTGTCGGTAAATCCACTTTTAGCATAGCTGAGCAAATATGTTCGAATTCCCACAATTTTCAAAGCACTCTGTAAAGAATGAGGTGCTTTCAGGTCTTACAGTAGCCCTAGCATTAGTACCTGAAGCCGTAGCATTCGCCTTTGTTGCTGGCGTTGACCCAATGGTTGGTCTTTACGCAGCATTCATCGTAGGTTTAATCACTTCTGTATTCGGTGGTCGTCCAGGCATGATATCTGGTGCAACTGGCGCAATGGCCGTTGTAATGGTGAGCCTAGTCGCAACCCATGGCGTTCAATACCTATTTGCAGCCGTTATGCTGGCCGGCCTTCTGCAAATTGCAGCGGGTGTATTCAAGTTAGGTAAATTTATCCGTATCGTTCCACACCCAGTAATGATTGGTTTTGTGAACGGTCTGGCCATTGTTATCTTCCTGGCTCAGCTTGGTCAATTTAAAGCACCAGACGTAACAGGTGCATTAACTTGGTTACCAAGCGACCAAGTGACACTGATGTTAGGCCTCGTCGCCCTTACAATGGCAATCATCCACTTCCTACCTAAACTTACTACAGCAGTACCTTCTTCATTGGTTGCTATTGTAACGGTAACGGCTTTGGTTGTAGGCCTTGATCTCGAAACTCGTACTGTTGTCGACTTCCTACGTACTATGTCTGGTGACGAAGCCGCAACTCTGGCTGGCTCTCTACCAACCTTCTCTATTCCTGCTGTTCCGTTTTCTTTCGAGACACTTCAAATCGTCCTGCCATACGCGATTATACTTGCGGCTATCGGTTTGATTGAGTCTCTACTGACACTAACCGTACTTGATGAAATGACGAATACTCGTGGTCAATCTAATCGTGAATGTGTTGGTCAAGGTATGGCTAATATAACGTGCTCGGTATTCGGTGCGATGGGTGGTTGTGCGATGATCGGTCAATCTATGATCAACGTAAACTCAGGCGGTCGTGGTCGTCTTTCAGGTATCGCTGCGGCAGTGGCGCTACTTATGTTCATCCTGTTTGGTTCTTCGCTGATTGAAATGATTCCTCTTGCGGCACTTGTGGGCGTCATGTTCATGGTTGTTATCGGTACGTTTGAATGGGCAACCTTCAAACTTGCTCGTCGTGTTCCTAAGCAAGATTTCTTCGTTATCGTTCTTGTTACCGTGGTAACAGTACTGACGGATCTTGCTGTAGCAGTTGGTGTGGGTGTTGTCGCTTCAGCGCTAATGTTCGCTTGGCAACATGCTAAACACATCTACGCAGACACGTCTGTAAACGCAGAAGGTTCTAAAGAGTACAAAATTAACGGCCCTATCTTCTTTGGTTCAACCGCTAACTTCCTTGAGTTGTTTGACGCATACAATGATCCACAAGATGTAATCATTGATTTTGTAAACTCACGCGTTACCGATCACTCTGCTATTGAAGCGATCGACACCATTGCTGACCGTTATGCTGCACTCGGAAAAACACTGCACCTTCGCCACCTAAGCCAAGACTGTGTTGCGATGCTGCACAAAGCGGGTAGCTTAGTGGAAGCGAACGTTGCAGAAGACCCGATTTACAAAGTGATGTCTAAGTAATCTTAGCGGTAACTTTAAGTTAAATTGAGAAAGGCCGACATTCGATGTCGGCCTTTTTTATACCTGTAGATAAGCGGCAAAGATTCCCCATACAAACGACGAGTATCGACTTCATCCCTAATCACCTGTTCTTCCGATGGTTTTTGCTATCGTAAAGTTAGGCTATGATAGATGCGATCACCACTTAAAAGGATTTGTTATGTCGACTGAAGACAACAAAGAACAACGCCACAAAGCCAGACAACAGAAAGTAAAAGAGCAAGTCGATGCTCGCGTTGCTGCGGCACAGGAAGTAAAAGGCCTATTGCTGGTCATCACTGGTAACGGTAAAGGTAAATCAACATCAGGTTTTGGTACGATTACACGTGCAGTCGGTCATGGTAAGAAGTGTGCCGTTGCTCAGTTTGTAAAGGGGACTTGGGATAACGGCGAAAAGAACGTTCTTCAAAAGCTCAATGTCGAGTTTCAAGTGATGGGGACAGGCTTTACTTGGGAAACTCAAAACAAGGCTCAGGATATCGAAGCTGCACAGCGCGTTTGGAAAGAGTGTCAGCGCATGCTAGCCGATGAGTCGATTGATGTGGTTCTGTTTGATGAACTGACTTACATGGTGAGTTACGGCTACATTGAACTGGATGAAGTGGTAGAGGCTCTAAATAATCGTCCGAAAATGCAATCCGTGATCATTACGGGTCGGGGTGCACACCGCACTTTAACGGACATGGCCGATACCGTGTCTGAAGTTCGTAACGTAAAACACGCTTTCGAATCTGGTGTAAAGGCTCTGCAAGGCGTAGATTGGTAGTACCCTTCAATCAGAGATCCCCGACTCGGTCATTCTTCCCTCTCGAGGATGACGACTCTTCAGTGTTACTCCCTTAAATAAAGGACGAGCACCGAGCGTCATTCCCTAGAACGAGGAACAAGTCTCATAGGGAATCTCTTTGCTTACTATGCCCGGATAATAATCAGCACCCAAACAAAAGCGCCATTCCTAGAGTAGGAATGGCGCTTCTTTTATATACGAGTTAAAAACGTTTAGTTAAAGAAACCTTTCAACAAACTATCCACCGCTTCTTTGGTTTTCTCGTCTTTAATCTTATCCGTTAGCTTATTCACACCACGATCGATCTCTTTCTGCGCTTTTTGTTTCAACACATCATCAAAAACAAGCCCAAATTTTGGATCCGCCCACTGACCGGTTACTTTAATTGGGATCGTCACATCTTTCAGTTCATCGATACTCTTACCACCCTGACCTTCAAGCGAACCCACAATTGATGTGCGTACAAGGAAATCGACCGTTTCATTGATGAAGTTTGCTTTGCCTTGGCCTGTCACGCGCAGCAGTGGCGACTGTGCTGATAAGTCGTTGGTCGAAACCCAACCCTTATTCACTTTCAGTGTCGCTTTCATTGCACTGAAGTCCGTCTTTTGGGCCTCATCTTTATTCTCGACTTTCTCGCCTTTGATCTTAGCGTAGTTTTCTCGAATCAATTGAGCGACGTTGATACCATTCACCGCACCATCTTCAAAATTTATCGCGATAGTACCGACCAAGTTCTTCTTAATTCCTGTTGGAGTTAAGCTCTTACCTTTCACATTAACGTCAATATTACCGGTCCCTTCCAGCATATCGTTACCCGCAACATCAACCAATAGTAGTTGTACTTTCACGCCTTTGATTTTCTTCTTAGCTGTATAAGTCGCAGGTGTTTTTCGCGCATCTAATCGTGCTGTCGCTGAAATAGAACCACTATAAAGATTTGATGTGAATGAAGTTAGCTCTGCGATGCCACGATTAACAGAGAATGCTGTTTTCACGTTCTGCATCTTCGCGTTGTTCGCCTTGAACTTATCAATCGTAATGTCACCTTTTACGTCTAACTTTTTCAGAGCCGACAGATCAGGTTCCACTTCTTTAGCAGGAGCTGAACTGCCCGAATTGGGTGTTGAGCCACTCCCCTCCACTGAAGGCGCAGCGCTCACCGTTTCTGTTGTATTGCCTAAGCCCAAACCTAAGAATTCATCCAAATCAATATTCGGGCTATGAAGAGAGAAACGAACCTTTGGTATTTCAGATAGGGTTACGTCTGCTTTACCGTCTAATGCAATAGCGTTAGCTTGCAACTTCTCTAACACAAAGCTCAGGTGGCTCTTGTTAAGATCGAAGCTTAAGTCAGACAGCATGTCGACTTTCATTGGCGACTGAGGAAGCGTGTCGCCTTTGAATGTTGAGTCTAACGTTAATTTGTTCAGCGTTACTTTTGAAATCGCGCTATCAACCGTAAGTTCACCGCCACCTTTAAGATCAACATCAAGCCCCGATGCTTTACCAATCACAGCATAAGTCAGTGAATTTACCTTATCAAACTCAAACGTATTCAAGCCAATTTTTGCTGACTCAATCGACGTCGCTGGATCATTGAACTTAGCGTTTAAGTCGATATTACGAAGTGCGTAACTTGCGAAGCCTTCCGTTAATTTGAATTCAGCACTACCGGTAGCCGAGAATTTTTGTTGATTGTTTTCACCAGAAGCGGCAAACGTTGCCGTTGTCCATGTATCAACGGCAAACTCAGAAAGATTCAAAGACACATCGTATAGCTTAGTGAATGAACCCGTTTGTTTGTCATCCATTTCAAACCGTGCATTCGAGACAGTGACACCTGCCAGGTTGATCGTCCAGCCAGATGCGTCTTTAGTCGCTGGCTCTTGAGGCGCAGGAGCAGATTCAGAACTTGCATCTTCAGCAGGTTCTTGAGGCGCAGACGATTGCGTGAGTGCATCAATGTTCTTACGACCATTTTTAAGCGTTTCTACATAAAATTCCGCACCGTCTAGAGTGATGTTGCCGATCTCTAGTTGGTTGCTAAATAGTGGAACAACCGAAACATCAACGCCAACTGTATCAACCTTGAATAGGTTCGGCTGAGTAAAACCTTCGGGGTTGCGCAGTTCAGTTTGACCAAGCTCGAAACCAATAGATGGGAAAAATTGCCAATTGATATCACCCTCAATCACCAGGTCTAGGCCGGTCTGTTTTTTGGCTTGTTCGACAATTAATGGCTTAAATTGGTTAGGATTCACTAACAGCACCAGTGCCAGAATGGCTGCAATAACAACAAACACTGGTACAGCTATGAAAATGAGTAGTTTCTTCATCCGCATATTCCTTGCTTAGATTCCAAAAGAAAGTGGCACTATAAAAGTGCCACTAATTCGGTAAAAAATAAAGCTAAGTGAATCACTTAGGCAAAATTCTATTCGATTAAGACTTCAACAACTTAGCAATGTGTGCTTTGAGAACATCAATTGCAATACGGTTTTTACCACCACGAGGTACGATGATATCTGCATGTTGTTTTGAAGGCTCAATAAACTGCATAAACATTGGACGTACTGTCTGTTGATATTGCTTGAGTACGCTGTCCATTGTACGACCTCGTTCTTCTACATCACGCTTAACACGACGTAGTAAACAGATATCTAGTGGTGTATCCATAAACACGCTTGCATGCATAAGATTACGTAGACGTGGGTCTGTTAGTAGCAGAATACCTTCTAAAATAATCACTTTCTTAGGGGTAAGTGTAGTCGTTTCAGAAGTGCGTGTATGCTCGGTATAGCTGTATTCAGGAACTTCTACCGCTTTACCACTCATCAATTGCTGTAGATGTTCACATAATAGATCGTGATCTAGTGCATTTGGGTGATCGTAGTTAGTTTTAACACGCTCTTCCATACTCAAGTGGCTTTGGTCGCTGTAGTAGCAATCTTCCGTGATAACACCAATTTGATGGTCGCCCACTTTCTCGCGCAGTTCATTATAGATTGTACTCGCAATCAGACTTTTTCCTGATGCTGAAGCGCCAGCGATACCTACGATGACACATTGATTATTATCAGACATTAATTTTGCACCCGATATGGTTTAGTGGTGGGAAGAGATAAACCGCCTGATTATAGGGGCTAAACAACATAGATTCTAGTCGCCATTCCTGCTAATTGCAGTCAAATTGGTGTTCTCTCTATTTTTAATGAAGACAAACGTTTGCTTTTGAATGACGACGCTACAACCATGTGCTCAACGCAATAGCGCTTTGGCCCTAAATGGCAATTTTTTCCAATATCAGGCTATGTATTCTAAACCAAACACTGTTGACGAGATTTGAAGGCTTACTTACTCTATTCCACCATAGAAAAACGGATCGCTTCCGGTCTTGCTTTTCCCGTCCAAAACATTTTCGCCGCCACATTCTCTGCAAGCTCTAGATAGTGCCGCGTGTGTTCGCTTTCAGGTCTGCGTATCACGGTTGGGCACCCCACATCGATGTCTTCTCGCACATCAATATGCAGAGGGATCTGTGCCAAGATATCGAGATAAAACTCTTCTGACATGGCTTCTGCACCACCAGCACCAAAGATATGCTCTTTCTCGCCACAGTGACTGCAAATATGGTAGCTCATGTTTTCAACTAAACCTGCCACTGGCACGTTTACTTTATCGAACATCGCCACACCTTTACGTGCATCGGCTAACGCTAAATCTTGAGGCGTGGTCACCACAATCGCCCCGGTCACTGGAATCTGTTGCGACAACGTCAGTTGAATGTCCCCGGTGCCCGGCGGCATATCGATAACAAGATAATCCAACTCAGGCCATACCGTTTCATTAACTAGCTGCCCTAAAGCTTTCGCTGCCATAGGGCCGCGCCAGATTGCTGCATCGTCTTTCGACACAAGATAGCCAATAGAGTGAGTGAAAATGCCATGTGCCTCGATGGGCATCATCCACTTATTGTTCTGTACTTCTGGTTTTGCATCTAGTTGACCGAGCATCATAGGCACTGATGGGCCGTAGATATCCGCATCCAACAAACCCACTTTTGAACCTGACTGAGATAGCGCAAGCGCAAGGTTAACTGAAGTCGTCGACTTACCCACCCCACCCTTTGCCGACGTCACGGCGATAATATTCTTAACACCCTTCAATGGTGTCGCGACGGTAGTTTCCAGCGCAGACGGCTTCACTTTTACTTCAAACTGAAAAGCGCTAACCCGCTGTTGTTTAATCTGAGAGTGGATCCACTGTTCCAATTCAACCGCGAGCTGATTAGCCGCAAAAGGCAAAGTGATAACAAATGATCCACGCGGATCAACCGATACAATATTTTGGTGTAACGCCCACTCGGGGATGAGGATTGGTGACTCGAACTCATTCAACCATGAACAGAAGTCTTGCTTAGAAGTAAAGTTACGCATTGAAGCTCCTTTTTTATTTATGCTATCACCCACGAGAGGAAGACAGAACCCCTAAAAAACTAAGGGAATCCTTTGTCTGATACCTTGGCGTATCACACGTTATAAAGTAGTATTACCTCTCAAATTTATACCTATCAACAAAAAGCGAATTATTAAGTATGGCGACTGACCCAAGAAACGTTTCCTCAAGGAAATTACTGGTAACTTGTGCGCTTCCGTACGCTAACGGCTCTATTCACCTTGGCCATATGCTTGAGCATATCCAAGCGGATATCTGGGTTCGATACCAGCGTCTACGTGGCAACACTGTAAACTTCATCTGTGCTGACGATGCTCACGGCACGCCAATTATGCTTAAAGCTCAACAGATGGGTATCACGCCAGAAGAGATGATCGCGGCTGTTAGTGAAGAGCACCAAAAAGACTTCGCTGGCTTTGATATCAGCTTTGATAACTACCACAGCACACATAGCGAAGAGAACCGTGAACTGGCTTCTCACATCTACCTAGAACTTAAAAAGAACGGCTTCATTTCTAGCCGTACTATTTCTCAGCTTTTCGACCCTGAGAAAGAGATGTTTCTACCAGACCGCTTCGTAAAAGGTACTTGCCCTAAGTGTAAATCAGAAGACCAGTATGGTGATAACTGTGACAACTGTGGTGAGACATACAGCCCAACTGAACTGATTAACCCTAAATCAGCGGTTTCTGGTGCAACTCCAGTAATGAAAGACTCTGAGCACTTCTTCTTCGACCTACCTCAGTTCGAAAGCATGCTTAAAGAGTGGACTCGTTCTGGCTCTCTACAGAATGAAACTGCAAACAAAATGCAGGAATGGTTTGAGTCTGGTCTGCAACAGTGGGATATCTCACGTGATGCCCCTTACTTTGGCTTTGAAATCCCAGGCGAAAAAGACAAGTTCTTCTACGTATGGCTAGACGCACCGGTTGGCTACATGGCTTCTTTCAAGAACCTATGTGACAAGCGTGACGATCTAAACTTCGATGAATACTGGAAGAAAGACAGCACAACGGAACTTTACCACTTCATCGGTAAAGACATCGTTTACTTCCACAGCCTATTCTGGCCAGCAATGCTAGACGGCGCTGGCTTCCGTAAGCCAAACAACGTATTCGTACACGGCTACGTGACAGTGAACGGTGCGAAGATGTCTAAGTCGAAAGGCACATTCATCAAAGCAAGTACGTACCTAAACCACCTAGACCCTGAGTGTCTACGTTACTACTACGCTGCGAAACTAAACAGCCGCATCGATGACTTAGATCTTAACCTCGAAGACTTCACTCAACGTGTAAACGCTGACGTAGTAAACAAGATTGTTAACCTAGCTTCTCGTAACGCTGGCTTCATCACAAAACGTTTTGAAGGCAAGCTAGCGGCTGAATTTGCAGAGCCTGAGCTATACAACGAATTCGTTGCTGCTGCTGAGCGTATCGGTGAGCTATATGAAACTCGTGAATTCAGCCGTGCTATCCGTGAAATCACGGCACTAGCGGATAAAGCGAACCAGTACATCGACGAAAAAGCACCTTGGGTTCTTGCAAAAGAAGAAGGCAAAGAAGCTGAGCTTCAACAAGTGTCTTCTGTCGGTATTAACCTATTCCGCGTACTGATGGCTTACCTGAAACCAGTGATGCCAGAGCTCGCAGCTCGCACTGAAGCTTTCCTAAACGAAGAGCTAACGTGGGAAGCGATTGCGACTCCGCTAACTGATCACGAGATCACTCAGTTCAAAGCGCTATTCAACCGTATTGATCCTAAGAAAGTGGAAGCAATGGTTGAGTCTTCTAAAGAAGATGCAGCCGCTGAAGCAGCAGCGAAAGAAAAAGCAGAAGCTGAAAAAGAGCAAGCAAGCCAAACTGAGCTAGACAAAGAGCCAATCGCAGACGAGATTGAGTTCGATGCCTTTGCTGCAGTAGACATGCGTATTGCTCGTATCATCTCTTGTGAAGAAGTACCAAAAGCGAACAAACTACTGAAGTTCCAACTGGACATCGGTGGTGAGACTCGCCAAGTATTCTCTGGTATCAAATCAGCATACAAACCTGAAGAGCTAGAAGGCAAGCTAACGGTAATGGTAGCCAACCTAAAACCTCGTAAGATGAAGTTTGGTATGTCTGAAGGCATGATCCTAGCAGCGGGCCCTGGCGGCAGCGACCTATGGATCCTTGAGCCACACGAAGGTGCTCAACCTGGTATGCGTGTAATGTAATTCTGACTCCAGTCAGATAACAAGCACCCATCACGAAATCCCTAATGCATTTTTGACTTGAAAGAGTTAATCAGCATTGGGGATTTTTTATATCTACCGAAAATTAACGTTCTCTGTTAGAGTCGCCGTCAACTATGCTATGTAGAGTAGAAATGAGTTCGTCGACGCTGATGGGCTAACCAACATCTCTTTACTCTAAAACCTTTTTTAGGAATCTCCTGTGACTAACAACGAAATCTTGCGTCGTATTCAACACGCACTAAACCTTAAAAATGCACAAATCATCAAAGCTATCGAACAAGCTGATGTGACCGTTGCTCATGATCAAGTGATTGACTGGCTAAAAGACGACAACGACAAGTCATGCTCTAAGATGAAAGATAAAGAGTTAGCGGTATTCCTAAATGGTTTCATCAACCTAAAGCGTGGCAAAAAAGAAGGTGAGCAACCTAAACCTGAAGTCGCACTGACGAACAACATGATCTTCATGAAGCTGCGTATCGCATTAAACATGAAAGCAGAAGATGTTTTGGACGTACTAGAAGTGGTTGGCATTAGCTTGAGCAAGTACGAAATCGGCGCTTACTTCCGCAAGCCAGAAAACAAAAACTACAAAGTGTGTGAAGACCAACTACTTTGCGATTTTCTAAACGGCGTGCAATTTACCAACCGTCCAGACTCAGAAGAGTTTGCGGGTTAAGTCGCTACTCCTCGATAAATGTTAAGTTGCTACACATAGATAAATTACTTGTCATAGGTAAGTAACTGACCCACCGATAATTTTCTAGTAACGACAGATAAATAAAAAGCGGCGCGATAATTCAATTATCGCGCCGCTTTTTCATTTTCTTTACGTCACGGGCTCAATAAGAACAACAATAGTAAGCCTATGGCTTAGCTGTCGTCTTCAGTGAAATTCGTTGGTAATGTCGTTTTCATTTCATTCCAGATTTGAGCACTTGCAATGCCGTAATTACGGATCACTAATGGCAAATTTTCACGTTGGCCGCTCTCACAAATAACAAACAACTCTTTATAAAACTCCATCGCTAAACGGCGGGCTTCTGGATTAGAGAAGTAATAGCTACCAACACGGTCATACAGTTTACGTACACCGTTAAAAATCAGGCCGTAAATTTGGTTGCCTGAATGGAACGCCAAACGTTGAAATAGCATATAATCATAAAAGTTGAATGTCTTCGCAATTAGGATTGTTTGACGTTTCTCTTCGTCTTTTTCTACGTTTTCTTTAACGGCTTGCTTAATCTTATCTGCATAAGGCGATGAGGCTAGAAAGTCATCCCATGTTGGTGCCGCAAGTAAAGTTTCACAAGATTCAATCACGTTAGTTATCGTACGCTCAGAGGCTTCTTTATTTGCTTTGAAAGCATAACGCATAAAGATCGGGCTGATATTCGTCCGAGCGGCCAGTAAGTCTTCTACCATTTTACTGGCATTATCAACATCCAACGTCATTAGTGTATCGAGAATATGAAGACCTGAAGTCTCCATAAATTGGTTCACTTTGGTTGGTTTGCCGTGTTGTATTGTCAACCAACCGTCACGAGCGAGACGCTGGAGTACTTCTCGAAGCGTCGTACGTGTAACACCAATCAGCTCAGAAAGCTCACGCTCTGCGGGCAAGATAGAACCTGGAGGGAAACGGCCATTCCAAATACTTTCAATGATATACTTTTCTGCAAATCCTGCCGGGCTCTTCGCCTTAATGACCATCTACACTTCAATCCAATTATTCTATTCTAATTACTCATCATACCACTAGTCGAACCGAGCGGAAACACCCTCAAAAACTTTACTCACCTCGAACAAGTTAGAGTTAAAACTCTAAAGTTAATCAAAAGTTTACATCTCGAGCTGAGAAAGCAAGCGACTATAAACAGCCACCCCTAACAATCGGCTGGTATAAAATTACATTAAAAGTCAACAACATAAATCACAATAACGGAGTAAATAAATTACAAAATAACATTGCAATAAACACCTATAAGGCCTAGTTATCCCTGCGACTTTTAATCATTTCGCTGAAATATTGATTCTAGTCGGTTTTTATCACATTTTAAGTGGTATGCTTGCGCTACTTTGATCGCGTTTCTCAACAAAAAGCAGGTGTTTTTAGTACGACAAGGCTTTTCTTGTTGACTAAATGTTATCTAATAGTAAAGTTTCGCTCAAAAATAAGCACTGCTTGAGTTTCTAAGGGAGYGACTTGGCAAGACCACAGAACATTACATGGAATGTAGTTTTTCTAACTCACTGTTAGTTATAGCTTTTTTAAAATATTTATAGCTCGATTCTCAAATGTTGTATTGCTTGCCTGTTTATCATCAACATAAAAGAGTATTAACATGCCGATGTCTCTCGGAAATGCTTTTATCAAGAACTTCCTTGGAAAAGCTCCTGATTGGTACAAACTTGCCATCATTTCCTTTTTAATCATCAATCCATTTATTTTCTTCCTCGTTGACCCATTTGTTGCGGGCTGGCTATTGGTGGTAGAATTTATTTTCACTCTCGCTATGGCGCTAAAATGTTACCCTCTTCAACCGGGGGGCTTATTGGCAATCCAAGCTGTCGCGATTGGCATGACCAAACCAGAAATGGTGTATCACGAGCTGCAAACAAACCTCCCAGTATTACTCTTACTGATATTTATGGTTGCTGGCATCTACTTCATGAAAGAACTCCTTCTGTTCATATTCACGAAGATCTTGCTCGGTATCCAATCTAAAATTTTACTCTCTGTCGCTTTTTGTGTCGCAGCTGCTTTCTTATCAGCATTCCTCGACGCACTAACGGTCATTGCTGTTGTTATTAGCGTCGCGGTTGGCTTCTACTCGATCTACCATAAAGTAGCATCGGGGAAAGGCACTACGTCCGCACATGATCATACTCACGATGAAGAGATTTCTGAACTAACACGTGACGATTTGGAAAATTACCGCGCTTTCCTACGCTCACTGCTTATGCATGCTGGTGTAGGGACGGCACTTGGTGGTGTGATGACCATGGTCGGTGAGCCACAGAACTTAGTGATTGCGAAACAAGCAGGCTGGGAATTCGGTGAGTTCATTATTCGTATGCTTCCAGTAACCCTGCCGGTCTTCTTTTGCGGTATTCTAACGTGTGCTCTCGTTGAAAAACTTAAAGTGTTTGGTTACGGCGCAGAGCTGCCAAATAATGTTCGTCAAATCTTAGTCGAATTCGATAACAAAGAACGCGCAAGCCGCACTAAGCAAGATATAGCAAGACTTTGGATTCAAGGCGCAATCGCAGTTTGGCTCATCGTGGGTCTTGCGCTTCACGTGGCTGAAGTCGGCTTGATCGGTCTATCCGTTATCATCTTAGCAACGGCTTTTACCGGCGTAATCGAAGAGCACTCTATGGGTAAAGCCTTTGAAGAGGCGCTACCATTCACCGCTCTGCTCGCGGTTTTCTTCTGTATTGTTGCTGTCATAATCGACCAGTCATTATTCAAGCCCGTTATCGATGCTGTACTTCACGTTGAAGATAAGGGCGTTCAGCTTGCACTGTTTTATGTCGCCAATGGAATCTTATCGATGGTGTCAGATAACGTGTTCGTCGGCACGGTATACATTAACGAAGTGAAAACGGCACTGGTTGAGGGCATCATCAATCGTGACCAATTCGATCTTCTTGCTGTTGCAATAAACACAGGAACGAACCTTCCTTCTGTAGCAACACCCAACGGGCAAGCTGCATTTCTATTCTTATTAACATCGGCACTCGCTCCATTAATTCGACTATCTTACGGCCGTATGGTGTTCATGGCACTGCCATATACCGTGGTATTAGCGCTTGTCGGCCTTGTTGGCATCGTGTTCTTCGTAGAGCCGATGACAGCATGGTTCTATGACTTAGGTTGGATCGTTCAACGCACTGGTGAAGTGGTTGCTCCTATCTTGTCAGGAGAACATTGATATAACTTTATATGTACTTTTACGACGAACACTCTAACTAATCAAAAATATTAGTTGATCCGGAAACTTATCCAAGATAAAAAGCTCTGAGTAAACAGGGCTTTTTATTTTATAAACAGGATTAAATTCGTGAATTTTTTTGTCATTCTTAAAGACTTCTCTAAGCGACGTCTCTCTTGGCTTTTGCTACTGGCTTTTATTCTGTTTTTTGAGGCGTGTGCACTCTTCTTTCAGCATGTGGTGATGCTTGCGCCTTGTGTGATGTGTATCTATGAACGCGTCGCGATGCTGACTATCGGCGGCGCAGCAATCGTTGGTGCAATTGCCCCTAACAATCCAATATCACGTTGGCTTGGCCTTGCGGGTTGGGGATTTGGTGCTTACAAAGGTTTAACGTTAGCGTTGCAGCATGTCGACTACCAGTTCAATCCTTCCCCCTTCGCAACTTGTGATTTATTTGTCACTTTCCCTAGCTGGGCGCCTCTAAATCAATGGGCTCCATGGATGTTTGAGGCTTACGGAGACTGCAGTAAGATCGTGTGGCAGTTCTTGAACCTATCCATGCCGCAATGGTTAGTGATTATCTTTGCCGGAAATCTAATTGCTTTTGGATTGATTGTTATTGCTCAATTTGTTAAATCAAAAAAAGACTAACGATACACCATTAAAATTTGAACAATAAAAAAGTCGATCATAAGATCGACTTTTTTATTGCTTAAACTCTAAGGCTCACTCTAGCTAATACCAATCACAG
>NZ_JAKJSY010000165.1:0-1700 GCF_050337445.1 Vibrio minamisatsumaniensis
CGTATATTCATTCAAGTAGTTAACGTTAATAAAACGATTAAGCTCATTCAATATGAAATGGGTTTTTACCGCTCGAAAAATCATAAAGAGACTATAAATAACGAAGGGTAATGCCATCATATTGACAGCGAGTGAAAGGTCATTCTTTTTTCCATTCAATATGACGATTGCAGAGCTTGCGGTTGAGAAAGCCAAGTACAGGCTAATAACAACAATCCGATTTTGTACCGAATGTTCGTAATACGTAAAATAGATAAAACTCACTAACACTAAAAGCAACGCTATTCGACTGTAATGAATAATATGACGTGAATGGCAACGAAAAAGAGTCAAACTATGCAGCACTATATGGAAACCATAAGCAATAGTAACATTTGCAACAATAATACTCATAAAGTCGGGAATGATCCCTCTCAGGCTCAACAAAGTCGTGCCGATGCCGATGACGAACATGGATTGATCTGCTCCAGTTAGACTGGACACCGCATTAAGCTACATATTGTTTTTCAAAGTTAACTGGGCTTAGATACCCAAGAGCACTGTGCCTTCTTGTTCGATTATAATCAACTTCAATGTATTCAAAAAGCGCTTGGCGCATCTCTTCTCGGGTCATTATCGGCTCGTATTGGACGGCTTCTACTTTCATTGAGTGGAAAAAGCTTTCAACACAGGCGTTATCCCAACAATTCCCCTTCCTACTCATGCTTTGTTTTAGATTATGAGCTGCGATTAAATCTCGGTAGTCTTTTGAGCAATATTGGCTACCTCTATCACTATGGATAATCACGTCTTCTGGCATGCCTCTGCGGAACAATGCCATTGATAGTGCATCACAGACCAGAGTTGCGGTCATTCTGGTGCTCATTGACCAACCAACGACTTGCCGTGAGTACAGGTCGATAATAACGGCTAAATACATCCAACCTTCGCTTGTCGCTAGATAGGTAATATCTCCTGCCCATTTTTGGTTCGGTGCTGTCGCATTGAAATCTTGCTCAAGCAAGTTCGGGGCTACAGGAAGCCTATGCTTACTGTCTGTCGTACATTTGAACTTACGGGCGGCCTTCGCGACTAAGCTCTGGCGCTTCATGCTCGCGGCAATGGTTTTTACATCGTGCTTATTACCATTTGCCTCAAGTTCTTTTTGAATGCGCCTTGCACCGTCGCGTTCCTTTTTATCACCAAAGACTTCTCGAACTTTGTTATCAAGCTGCTTGCGGTGCTCGTTGCGTTGAGTGACTTTATGGCGATTATCAATCCAATAATAAAACCCACTTCGAGAAACCCCAAACACCTTAGCCATACGGACAATCCTATATTGCAACAGGTGTTCGAGCATAAACTCATAGCAATCTACTTTAGATTTTTCGCGAAGTAGGTGGCGGCCTTTTTTACGATATCTAGCTCTTCAGCTTGCTCTGCCAATAATCGTTTGAGTTTGGCATTTTCAGTGGCGAGCTCCCTTTCTCTATCGCTGATTTTCGCATCTTTTTTGACGGCTTTACGCCACCCATAAATTTGAGATTCATATAGCGAAAGCTGTCGTGCGGCAGCAGAGACACCGACTTTCTCTGCTAACTTAAGCGCTTCGGCTTTAAATTCAGGAGCATGTTTGATTCGTGTTTTCTTAGTTGTCATTGTTCACCTCGTTAGTGATTGTACTCACTTAACTCGGTGTCCAAAACTTCTGGTGCGGATCA
>NZ_JAKJSY010000166.1:0-1663 GCF_050337445.1 Vibrio minamisatsumaniensis
GTTCAATAATGTATTATACTATTGGATTTGGTTCTGGAGAAATAAGAAGTTATATTGCAATTTCTCTTTACCTGCTGCTCACAAATAAAACAATCATTGACAAAAAAAACTTAACCTATCTAACTTTACTCGCAGCTTGCATTTCTTTCTTTCTATTAATATACAATGTGTTTACACTTGAAATACCAAGAGGGGTTCAAGTATTCAATCCAATACCATATGCAAATGTTCTTACGATTTATGCAGTTGTATCTTTATATCTCCTGCTTTGTAGGAGATCATACCTACTATTTATTTCCTATTTTTTATTACTTGCCGGAATATTTCTAACTGAAACTAGAGGAGCAATAATACCAGTAATCATAGTTTCATTTCTAATGATTGCCACGCATCTATATAAGACCAATAAATTAAAATTTAGTTATATAGGCATGATATTAATACCTTTGATATTAGCCATGTCATTGAGCTATAATCAAATTGAGGAGCGAATTAATTCTACATTAGTTGAAATTCATAAAATATCGAATGGTGATATGACCTCTTCTATTGGGCTTAGATTCCAAATGTGGAAATCAGCAAGATACTCCTTTGTAAAAAGCCCTATTTACGGCCTAGGAGATTCCCACAGAGAAGTATTAATAGAACTAAATAAAGAAGGCCTTGTTGATGATAGCTTAGTTAAATTTTCACCAAATCACTACCATAACCAGTTCATTGATAAACTTGTAAAGACGGGGATCATTGGATTGATTAGTATGCTAACACTGCTACTAACACCATTAATTGTGGCATACAAAAACAAAAAAGAAAGTAAGTCTTTAATTTTTCACTTAATCCTACTTATGGCCCTTTCATGCCTTACAGATGTGCCGATAAATCACCCTGTAGTTTTAATGCCATTTTTACTTATTAATTATATATTCATTAGCGATATGTGGAAATGTTCAAATGATGATACTTCAAAGCCACCTCACTAGCTAAAAACTTATGTGATAGGCTTGATTTGAAATAATCAGGCCTATCACAAACCAAGTCCATAGCATTCGCAATTTTAGACGGGTCATTAGAATTAACTACAGCGTTACTATTCACATCAACAATCTCTAACACCCCACCACTACAGTTTGTCGTTATAATTGGTGTACCGAGAGCTATCGCCTCTATTAATACTGTCGGTAACCCTTCAAAATCTGAAGTGAGCACTAAGGCCTTTGCGTTCTTTATATAAGGATAGGGATTATCAATAAAGCCACCAAACACGACAAAATCTTGTAGCCCCATATCATTGACTTGGGCCTTAACGGATGACATTCCTGTCCCTCCCCCTAATAGCAAAAGTTTAGTTGAATGACTTGATAACTGACCATATGCATATATCAACCTATCATGTCTTTTAGCTCTATTAAAACGACCTACATGAACAAAATAATCTTGACCAATATCAATATCAATATTCACTTTTGACATAAGTTCTATATCATCGACCTCAACTGGATTGTATATTACTTCATTTTTTGTCTTTGTTTTAAAATTATCTTCATATTCAAGTTGTGAAGCTTTTGAAACGAAGACTAAAGGGTGACTTTTATAAATAGTGCTAATTTGATTTTTTATTTTTATTACTTTTAACCAATTTTTCCCTTTTAAAAAGGCTGAATAA
>NZ_JAKJSY010000167.1:0-1626 GCF_050337445.1 Vibrio minamisatsumaniensis
AGGTTTCATCCATTCGCCACGAGTCAGATACGGGCTTCTTTCTACGCCTCGCTCTGTGCTCTAATACTGGCGTAAATTTGATAACCCAACGATTAATCGTGGCGTGATCCACAACGACACCGCGCTCCAATTGTATCTCTTCAATTTCACGATAACTGAGTTTATAGGCGAGATAATAACGTACGGTTTCGAGAATAACTTCAGAGGGGAAGTGGCAGCCTTTAAACATTAAGAATCAGTCTCATGAATAGAAATGAAGAAAATCTTAACTTAATGACTCAAAGTTTGCGACAGAACCGACGGAGCTCATAGAGCAGTTACGAGCACAGGGATTACAGTTAGCACCTAAGCTTGCCATCGGAGATGGCGCACTTGGCTTCTGGAAAGCCGTGGCTAAATGCATAAGTTACATGTGAAGTTCCATGGTTATGATATTGTTATAGAATGGCCATGGAACGGTCAAGTCTGATTTATTCGTGACTAGTGCAATTATCATAGATATAAAATCGATTCACCGGTTTTAATGGACGTTTAATTTTCCTTGTTAACATCGCATAACGCCTTATTTTGTACGATAGCTTTTATGTCTACCGAATCGGTATCAATATTATATAGTTGCCAATCATTACCACCATTGTAGAAAGTAAGATCAAACATCATGGGACTTTTCTCATATCCAACAATATATGTTAACCGTTTGATATGCTCACCTATCGAGTAAGAGCATAGGCGTTCACTAAATGTATATTGCCCATGAATGTTGGGATAGTTCTTTAGCAATGCTTTTAATGACGTAACTTGATTTTCATCGGGCTTAATTGATGGATTCGATGCCAATAAGTCATCTAGTGCTTTCTCAGGTTTTACCGATAAGTTGTCAAAAAAAACAGTCGCTAAATCATCAGGCGTTTTGGCGTAAACTGACGTGCTACATAGTAAAGACGCAACAATAATGTGAAAAATGTTTTTTTTCATAATGGCTCCTCTTAAGGGCTAGATAAATTTGTTGAAACTAAAATCAAAGTATCTGATTTTTCGTACAACCTCTCAGTTATATACACATTAGTCAGTTAGATTTACGAAATGTCAAATCTTTCTTCTTACTAAAACACATGACCTTGAATCTACAAACAGCTGTCAGAACATGTCATCCACAATTATTCTTTTTTATGCTAGCATTTATTGATGAATGAGGCGTAGTTAATTATATTTATCAGCCCATAATGATAGTGTAAATCGGTTTTGATGTGATGGTCGCTTCTACTGCCGTTATACCAAACTAAAGGGGCAATCAGTTTGCGTAGAAATAACAACAATGCCATTAAAGGGTTCTGTCGCAAACTTTGAGTCATTAAGTTAAGATTTTCTTCATTTCTATTCATGAGACTGATTCTTAATGTTTAAAGGCTGCCACTTCCCCTCTGAAGTTATTCTCGAAACCGTACGTTATTATCTCGCCTATAAACTCAGTTATCGTGAAATTGAAGAGATACAATTGGAGCGCGGTGTCGTTGTGGATCACGCCACGATTAATCGTTGGGTTATCAAATTTACGCCAGTATTAGAGCACAGAGCGAGGCGTAGAAAGAAGCCCGTATCTGACTCGTGGCGAATGGATGAAACCTA
>NZ_JAKJSY010000168.1:0-1582 GCF_050337445.1 Vibrio minamisatsumaniensis
GGTATAACACTAATCATCTGCTCTCTTGATCCCAAAACAGTTTTATAAAAACCTGTACCGTTGTACTTGAATTTGAAACCTTTGATATTAAGATCTTGACCTTTTATTATACCTTTAGCGTTAAGCTTAACGACAAGAGCATTGTAGTTATTAGAATTTTTAAACAAAGCAAAAGAAGGCGTTACAGATAGTGGTTTATAGTTACTATTGGCGCTGAAAATCTTGTAAATCTTACCCCTTTGAACATTACCATTCACTACAGCATCATTAAA
The DNA here is from genome assembly GCF_050337445.1 of Vibrio minamisatsumaniensis. Taxonomy (NCBI): domain Bacteria; kingdom Pseudomonadati; phylum Pseudomonadota; class Gammaproteobacteria; order Vibrionales; family Vibrionaceae; genus Vibrio; species Vibrio minamisatsumaniensis. The sequence continues at coordinate 273 of NZ_JAKJSY010000168.1, forward strand.
TCTAGAGAAAGTATACACACCGCTTACATTCTCTTTAGTAATTGCATTGTAAGCTCTTAAATATTCTTTAGAGTTAACCTCTGTCTTTAGTAGTTTATCTGTTTCTCGATTGTACACCTTAGCATCCCAATTCATAGCAACGTTATAAACTGTATTGCCTTCTAAATCTTGGATGAGCAAACCAATCACAGAGTTTTTAGCTAGCATCTTATTAAATAAGCTATCTCTGTCTTCTACTTCCTTAGTCATACGAAGGTAACAGCCACCATTAGATTCACAAATGAAGCCATGTTCTGATATGTCAATAGCCCCGTCATTGCCATAAATTAAAGTAACTTTAAAGTTTTTATTCTTACCTAAAGCAGCGTTAAAAGTATTTTTAAATCCTACTTCAAACATTTGGTATTTCTCTAGGTATATCGCGTGCTCTCCAAAATACATGTAATTCTGAACTGCCATTACGGCTACACCATTCTGTTTGCTTCTCACTGAATTATAAGTGTACCAACCCTTATTACCTTCAGTTATAACCTCATTTTTTTGCAAGACTGAAGTCTTACCGATAGGTTTTTCTAAAGCTTTATAAGCTGCTTGTAGCGTTTCCCTCTCGATATTCAAAGCGGTAACAAAGTCCCTATAATATTTACCGTTAGTATCTACAAAATCGTTAACATCCTTACAGGCTTTACCCTCTGCTTTATAGGTTGATTCAACATCGCAATTGTATTCCTCTTTAGTGAAACCTAAAGAGGGTTTATATTTCTGTATGGCTTGGAGTGTGGCTTCTACTGTAGACAATCTAAGTGATCCGACGTCATTAATGGTATACGATGTTTCTCTCTTGAATTTTTTGTACATACTTTGTAAGTAATTATAATCAGCCCTAACAGAGCGCATTTGGTTGGTTTGTTTTACGCTTTGGCTTTCTACTTGGATGTCTAAAGTAGGTTGCTTGTACCCCTTGCTAGCCATCAAAACTGATCTGCTCCAGTTAGACTGGACACCGCATTAAGCTACATATTGTTTTTCAAAGTTAACTGGGCTTAGATACCCAAGAGCACTGTGCCTTCTTGTTCGATTATAATCAACTTCAATGTATTCAAAAAGTGCTTGGCGCATCTCTTCTCGCGTCATTATCGGCTCGTATTGGATGACTTCTACTTTCATTGAGTGGAAAAAGCTTTCAACACAGGCGTTATCCCAGCAATTTCCCTTCCTACTCATACTTTGTTTTAAATTATGAGCTGCGATTAAGTCTCGGTAGTCTTTTGAGCAATATTGGCTACCTCTATCACTATGGATAATCATTC
>NZ_JAKJSY010000169.1:0-1482 GCF_050337445.1 Vibrio minamisatsumaniensis
GAATGAAATACCGTAATAAAAGAATCTGGTATCATATGAAGATGCTATATTGTTAGCGCCAATCATCAAAAGTGAGTTCGCATGAAATTAAAAATGTTTTTAGATTTTGCTTTAGAAGTAATAAGGGTATTCAAGCCAGAGCAAAGAAAGTGGTTAGTAAGGACATTTGTCTTAGCTGGTATATCAATGATCTCATCACCATGGTGGCAACCATTTATTGAAGCCTTGATTGAGCAAAAATTAGATATAGATTTATCTGTTGCCTCTGCTCCTGGTTGGGTTTTGATTACTATTGGTTTAGCTTTACATGGATTCAATGTATATCAAGATAAAGAATCTAAAAAAGAACCTGTGTTCAAAGATGAGCATGACACTTTGACTTTTTCTCTTGGAGGTGGGGTAAGCTGTTCTTATTCAAAAGAGCAACTCAAAAAACCGAATGCGCCATTTCATCTTGGCGGGCATTTACCAATCAAAGTCTATGTCGAAAAGAAAAAGCTTTATGCGGATGTTGATGTTTATTCTGCATCAGGACTCCCACCTATTAAAATATCAAAGAATGTACTATCAGGTGTTCCTCCTACATGGGATGTAAACAAAAGTGATAAAGCACTAGAGGTCGTTAATGCAAACAATCAGCCTATTTACCAATTAGTTTATAAAAATGACGGTCACATCATAATCAATGGCATATTCCCATTCCCCGGTGGGCTTGTACTAGCTGACGACTCACATATGTCAATAAATCCACAAGAACCAGCAACTCTTGAACTTAGTCCTATATTTAAATACCCATCATGGAAATACCCATCAGTTTACAACGAAGACTACGCACCAAAAAAATCAGCACCTACCCCTGAATTCTCTAACTCCGCTCGTTCAAGACAAGAAGAGCTACAATCGCGAGTTCATCAAGCTCGTACTGAGCCAACTAAGTGGGTTGAATCTGGAGACCCTGTACAAAGTGATAGTAGGGTCGTTATCGATTTTGAAGGCTCTATTGATTCTATCCCGTTTGAAGGAGGTAAAGCTGAGAAGTTTACATTACAGATGGGGCAAGGACGCATGATAGCTGGCTTTGAAGACGGTATTATAGGAAAAAAAGTTGGTGAATCTTTTGACGTAAACCTCCGCTTCCCTTCTGATTATCATGCTGAAAACCTAAAGGGAAAGTCAGTTGTTTTCCATATAACAATACATAAAATCGAAAATAAACTTATGGCTACGCAATGCGCTTAGTAAAATTAAAGTTGGCAACAGGAAGACCTTCGTGTCGGGCGGTTGGAATAACTTAAAAAATGAGTTCCATCTTCTTTTATCTATAAAGCCCTCACGATTGAAGTGACCCCATAAAGTTGGACATTTCTGTTAAGCGGCTTTCAAGGCCTGAGTTCGATATTCTATCGGAGTCAGGCCTTTTAGTTTCACTTTTATACGTTTGGTATTGTAGTACTCGATGTATTCTTTAATTTTCTCTATCAG
>NZ_JAKJSY010000170.1:0-1391 GCF_050337445.1 Vibrio minamisatsumaniensis
ATCTTCATACTTACCAATACCTTTAAGCATATAACGCCCAATTAAGGGGTGAACAACGCCTCCACCCAAACCTAAAGCATTGTGCCATAAACACTAAATTTGAAGTAGAAGCAAAAACGCCAAGCGTTGTGAATCCCTCTTAAATTGCTTGTTATATTTTTATTCCACCTTTTTCTGAGAACCAACATAGCGATTTAGGCCAATACCCTTAATCTTTGAACGTCCCTTGTCTGAACGAAAAAATGGACCTGCACCAAAATCAAAGACAAATTCATTATTTGGTTTAATTTTAAGCTCACCTACATTCGCACGTTGCATTAGCCTACGAAGAAGGCGCTTTTCTCGCATAGTTGGTTCTTCACGTTCACTACGATCATATTTATTAACCCAGTCTTCCTCGAAGAACTTTTCGACTTCTGGGTATATCAGAACGAAAGCAGGCCTAACGCCATCAAACTCACAAAACGTGTAAGTGTATGATTGCATAACACAATCAAGGAGCTTTTTGACACTTTATTTACTTTGGGGATCTTTAATTTCAATGCCAACAGCTTCAATGTCGAAACCTAAATCAATGGCTTTCTGCTTAGGTCTAAGCAATAGATCTAATCTCAAAGGGCGCTCATCAAGTGGCCAACTACCGGAAACTTCTTCTTTAACTTCGAAATATTCACTTAGGAAGTTTTTCAGATACTTGCGAGCTTTGTCTTCTCTTTCTTGACTCATAGTTCCCTCTAAAATATAACGCCCAATTAAGGGGTGAACAACGCTACCACCCAAACCTAAAGCATTGTGCCATAAACGCTAAATTTGAAGTAGAAGCAAAAATGCCAAGCGTTGAGAATCCCTCTTGAATGCTTTGTTAGCCTTTTTGTTTTCAATGCTTCTCTACTTTGCCGCATTTGTCACAACGGTATAGTTTTTCTTTAGCAATATAGTAAGAAGAGCCGACTAAACCTCGCCAAAAAATTTCGAAAGTGAAGCCAAGCACTCGGATAAATGAAAACGTACTTGGCTTCTCTTTACTTTGTTCATCATCGTTAAATGTTGAAATCAAAGTATGAGGAGTTAATGCATTACAAGATGAACAGTTTAATGGGTATTTTTGGTACTTATTCATGTGCATTTCCTCTATATGATTCCACATGCTTGGAGAGAAGGCTAACGAATGACATGGATTCCCCCCTTCCGAGGATCTGCCACACTTATGTGGTACTTAATTGCACCGGAGGCACCATGTCTGATTTTTCTTATTTCTGCGGTATCGACCTAGCTAAAAACCACTTCAGTCTTCATGCCGTAGACAAAAATGGTAAGGTCATACTTCATAAGTCGGTAACTCGCTCTAAACTACTGACTACAATAGCAAATATGCCACTCATGCGTATAGG
>NZ_JAKJSY010000171.1:0-1328 GCF_050337445.1 Vibrio minamisatsumaniensis
GAATTAAACAGTCTCTACCGCATTACCATTTGGTTTATCGACTATTTAATTTAAAAGAATCCGCATTACATTTGGAGAAAAACATGAAAGAAACCATGTATGAAAAAGAATACTTACCATCTAAATCAAAACATCTTGAAATAATAATTATGCTGGTAAATGCAAACGATGAAGAAGAATTACAAATAAAAAACAAAATTAATAATGAGGTGAGAAATGAAAAAAGAAAAACGAGATCCAAATAAAACAAGTTTGCATTTAAGACTTTCAACAGAAACAAAGAATCATTTGGAAGAATTAAAAGAACTTGGAAATTTTAAAACATTTGAAGAAACTATCTTGGCTTATATGTCCCAGAACGGAACAGAAGTAAAAAAAGTCTTTGTAGATGAAGATGGTCATTGCATAAAAGTAGTTAATYTCCTAACAAAATTCTCTACTAACTTGAATCAACTGGCAAAAATTGCCAATCAGCAAGGCAGCTTATCACAGGAACAAGTTGCAGAATTTCAAACAAATCATATGGCATTAATCAAAGCAAAGAGGCACTTGACTAACAATGTAAAGATACTAAAAAAGAGGTTATAAATGGCAGTATTCAGAGTTCTACACGAAGGTAAAACACTAAGGGGATTACACGGAACAGTTAGATATAATTCAGTCGATAAGAAAGGCCTAAACAGTCCAGAAAATCCAAGGCTTATAGGCGTTGAGTCAAACTGTGGCTTTTGTTTGAACGTTAACGACAGAGACGAATATAAACGATTAAAAGACAGTTTTGTTATGTCTGTTGAAGCTAACTCAAAGCTATCTAAAAACTCTCGCCAATCTTACCTTTACGAACACTCTATGATCTCTTTTTCAGAGAAAGATGATGAAAAACATTCACTTGAAGAACTTCAAAAACTAGCACTAGAAGCGTGTGAGCTTTACGATCCAAAGTTCAATGAAACTCCGTTTATGCTGTTTCCACAGACCGACTCAGGAAAGACCCATTTCCACGTAGTCAGAGGCTTTCACGATGATGAGGGTAAGTATCAAAGACAAGTCCAATCAGGGCGTAAAATGGAGCGTGCAGCGCAAAAATTAGAAAAGAAGCACAAGCTAACTTTCACAGGTAAAAATGATCCAAATAATTGGTTTATGATTGATGGAAAAAGAACTTACATTCCAAAACATAAACAAGATGGTCAAAAAACAGTTAAAAATAAATACTCTAGTAAAATTAAAATTCACGAAGATAAAGTAAATAAATTAGAAGATAAAAAATCAGTTGTTCAAAATGACATCACAACTTTAACAGGTAATGCAAATAAAACGGTTAATGA
>NZ_JAKJSY010000027.1:0-51920 GCF_050337445.1 Vibrio minamisatsumaniensis
AAATAAAATATAGAGTGAAAATAAAATATAGAGTGAATTCTTTTAATATATATTCATAACAAATGGCACATAATCACAATGCGAAGTGCTCAGTGTTTTTACATTTTGTTCTATTTTTAATTACTTATTGTAAAGTCGCCAACTGCGACGTTAACAAATTGTGAGTACTGAGAGAGGCCTGTATCTTATTCGTTTGAGTAAATATAAGGCTAGAATGAATATGCAACTGAGGGGGTATGGTTAAGGTTCTGATCTGACCTCGGGTATTAAACTATGGTTTTAAAGAGTATATATGTAAACAACATTCAATGATGAAACTAAAAGCTGAGATCATGCAACGTTTCTTAAATATTGATTTAGTTTAACAAATCTTGAGTGCGGGTCTAAATTTGATCGCTACTTTTATTACCATTGAAGTACGGCATAAAGCTGTAGATATTTACGAACTAATTGTTGATTTCCTGAACGTTTTAAAGGGTGCCCAAACTTAATGAAACATGGGCTAATTTTGAAGTTGTTATTCAAATCAATCGCGAATTGAGAATCACTCTCTCTTAGCGTGATACCCTGTTGGCTGTATTCTGTTATTTCATCAGGGAGTTCTCCCATCCACCAGTGCAACAGTTCGCCGCTGTTTTTGCTTCGGCTTATCCAGTGGTCAGAAACAATAATTAAAAGGTCGTTGGGTTGGATTGCAAACCCATACTCTTGCTGCCAGTTATGAATATCCAACATCAACTTTTTACGACATGTTTTTCCAGCGCTGACCATGTGGTGACTGATCACCCAAACTGTGCCTATTTCAGACGAAATTCGGAAGTGTCGAGGGTTTTCTCCGGAGGAAAGCATTTCAAGTGGGCTGACACTACTTACATGATTGAAATTAACAAAAGTATGTTCCATTCGCCGAGCGAAGGCTTTGCCGATGTGGTGCTCACTGATCCCTTGATTGTGTACTGTAGGGTAATGATGTTCACAGAGTTTTAGACAATCCTCTTGAAACTGACTGACGCTTTGAATCACTAGATCTAATAACAATGAAGTCCCTCATACACAGTTGTTATCTTGTTGATAGTCCATAGTACGGTAATTGCTGTGTTATTACCTATGGTCAAAGTGCGAGTTCTTGATCCCTCTATCAAAATTAGGCAATACAGCGCATTTTTAACGATAACAATAGCTCTCTATTCGTAATTATCTTAAATTATAATAAGTTAACATAATCCCCATTTATCGCTAACAGTTGATTTACTTAATCATTATTAGGAAACATTTATGTCTATTCAATTGGATTCGAAACAAAAGTCTGAACTTGTACATACGCTTCAAAAGTACTTACAAGATGAACTCGATGTTGAGCTTGGTCAGTTTGATACAGAATTTTTGGTTGACTTCATAAGTAAAAAATTTGGTGCGGTTTACTACAATAAAGGGATTGAAGATGCTCAAACAGTCATAGAACGTAAAATGTTAGATATTTCAGACGAGCTCTATGAGATCGAACAGGTTGTTGAGATTTAGAGGCAACGCACACTTGTTTGAAAAATCACTTGTTCAAAAAATTTGAATAACTCGTTTGATTTGAAATGATGTAACTAATCTAAAACGTGGTAAATAATATGTTACACAGATTTGGTGTAGAGCACGATTTTCAAAACGATACTCATCGTTAACATTTGGAAGAGAGGCATGGAAAACAACGTTAAAAATTATAACCCTCTAGCAAGAATAATGCATTGGGCATCAGCACTCGCGATTTTTGGCTTATTTGGTGTAGGCCTGTGGATGGTTGATCTCTCGTACTACAGTGAGTGGTACAAAACAGCACCAGACTATCATCGTTCAGTTGGTATCCTTTTAGCTACTGTTACCGTTATTCGCTTTCTTTGGAAAGTTGTTACCGTGTCACCTAGGGTGGAAGGTAAAAGCTACGAAGTTTTAGCCGCGAAGATCGTTCATGGTTTTATGTACCTTAACTTAGCGGTTTTATTTATTTCTGGTTATTTGATTTCGACATCAGATGGCCGCGGGATCGACGTTTTCAATTGGTTTACTGTTCCAAGCATGGGTGAACTGTTTGCTAACCAATCTGATCTTGCAGGGACGGTTCACTACTATGCTGCCTGGGTACTGATCATCATGGCATCAGTGCACGCCTTAGCGGCGATAAAACACCACGTTGTCGACAAAGACGATACGCTACGAAAAATGATAGGAGCTTCAAAATGAAAAAGTCAATTATCGCGACAGGATTAGCATTTGCAATGGCAATGCCTTTCACTACGAACGCCGCCGATTACGTGATTGATACAAAAGGTGCGCATGCTTCAGTTAACTTTAAAGTTAGCCATCTAGGTTACAGTTTTATTCAAGGCCGTTTTAACACGTTCTCTGGTGACTTCTCATTTGACGAAAGTAATGTTGAAGCATCTAAAGTAAACGTGACAATTGATACTACGAGTCTTGATTCAAACCACGCAGAACGTGATAAGCATATCCGCAGTTCTGACTTTATTGATGCTGGTAAGTTCTCAGAGGCGACATTCAACAGTACAAAAGTGGTTGATAAAGGCGACGGCAAACTTGAAGTTATGGGTGACCTTAAACTTCACGGTGTCACTAAGCCTATCGTTATTGAAGCTGAATTCATCGGTGCCGGTCAAGACCCATGGGGCGGTGAGCGTGCAGGTTTCGTTGGTACAACTCGTTTAGAACTTGCTGACTTCAACATTCCAGTAATGGGTGCTTCAAGCTATGTCGATATGGATCTACACGTTGAAGGCGTAAAGAAGTAACCAATTAGGGGATAATGTTGTTGGTTACTGAAGTTATTGTTTAACTTACTCATCAGGCTAACCCAGCTATCGCGATTATTAATAGATATGAAAGCTTTGATGTATTAAACCGTTTATTCGATATCTAGAGCGACAGTTGGAAAGAGAGAAAGGCGTAAAGTGAAAACTTTACGCCTTTTTTATTGAGGTCAATGGCAACGCGTTTAGGTCTGTTTTGTGTCAAACCGTTTAGTACGTTAAAAGCCGCCATTTGTCTCTAGCCAGTCAACGTTGCCATGACTGAGTTATCTAATGGAACTACTAATCCCTAATAGTTCAACCTAGGATTCGTTACTTTGTTTCTAGTGAAGCGCTTGCCTTGTAAACAGTCGCTATTTAAGCCGTTTCTAGTTGAGCTTGAGGAACCACGTTGAGTCGGTCACCGTAGATTGGACGGAGTGCCAGCATTACTTCTATGCGAGTCAGCACCCCGACCATCACACCATTTTCTAACACTGGCAGCATATGTGGTTGGCTTACTTTCATCGCTTTAGCACGCTCTTCTAGAGAAAGGGACGTTAGGCGAGTTGCAAACCCCATGCTTGTTGTTGGGTAAAGCTGCTCTTTATCGATACATAGGAACTCAGCAACATCGACGAGCTTATCGTTAACATCGATAGCCACAACATCACGGCTCATTAGATCGACGACTTTTTGACCTTGCGTCGGGATATAGTCTTGGCACCAAAGGTCAACCATTACATCGTGAACAGAAAATATACCCACTAGACGACCTTCTATATCACAGACAGGAGCGCTAACAAGTTGCGCGTTTAAAAGTGAATCGATCGCAACGGATGTTGGCATTTCTACGCTCAGTGTCATTGGTTGAGTATTCATGATGTGCTTAATAGTAGTTGCTGTATTCATAGTGATTTCCTTAACTGACGTAATTTCTGTTGTTTGTGTAATCGCGTTAATTTTTGCTGCTTTAAGTTGTGGGCGTCGGTAAATGCTCCAATTGGCTAAGCCAACCAATACTGAGCCGCCTACGATGTTACCGATTGTCACCGGTATTAAGTTTGCGGTAACAAATTTCATGATATTTAGGTCTGCGTACTGGGCTGGTGTCGCGCCAATTTGCATCCAAAAACTTTCTGGCGCGAATGCTTGAATGGTGATGCCTAGTGGGACCATGAACATATTCGCCACACAGTGTTCAAATCCTGAACTCACAAACATTGCTACGGGCAATACGGTCATCATTGCTTTGGTCATCGCATTTGCTGAACTAAAGGTTAGCCAGATCGCTAAACAAACCAATAAGTTACAAAGCACACCCAGAGCGAAAGCTTGAATAGGGCTATGGTGAAGCTTGTGTTGAGCGATATTCAGAGCATTCAACCCCCATTGTCCGCCATCAAGTTGATATAGGCCGGCAGCGCTGACCAAAGTCAAAAGGAACATGGCACCAATAAAGTTACCAACATAGACCTTGCCCCAGATAGACATCATCTTGTTGAACGTTATCTGCTTGTTGGCCCATGAGATACTTGATAGCACTGAGCTGGTGAATAACTCTCCACCGCAAATCACAATCAAGATTAAACCCATACTAAAGGCAAGCCCGCCCGCTAAGCGGCTCAATCCCCATCCTGTGTTAGCACTACCCGTGGTAACGGTAATGTAGAATAAAAAAGCGAGTCCTATGAATGCACCGGCCATGATTGCCAAGCTCAATATCATGCTGTCGGTTTTATGTGCTTTGCTTAATGCGAACTTCTCTGCTTGCGCCATCATTTCTGATGGTGAGAACAGTTGATCATTTTTAGAAGTACTTATGGTCATATCCGCCCCTTGAACAATCGGTCATGTTTAATCCCTTGTGTTAATGATTGAGTTATTCCTAATGTTTGACAGGGTATGTTGTGTCCTGCCATTTCAGATTAGGGTGTGATGAGACAGAGGTAAAATTGATAATTTTTAGAAACTACATCAGATTTATTGATATCGATTTTGTTAAGAGTAGAATGAAATTGAGCGCTCTTTGTCGTGACAGAAAAACCGGTATTCGGACATTAAGTATTTAAAAATTAAGGATGAATTTTGCGTTATTCATTGAAACAACTCGCGGTATTTGATGCAGTAGCGGATTCAGGCAGTGTGAGTCACGCCGCAGACAAGTTGGCACTGACTCAGTCGGCGACAAGTATGTCGCTTGCACAGCTGGAAAAAATGCTCGGTAGGCCTTTATTCGAAAGGCAAGGCAAGCAAATGGCATTGACTCATTGGGGCATGTGGCTTAGGCCTAAAGCGAAGCGTTTACTGCAAGATGCTAAGCAAATTGAAATGGGTTTCTACGAGCAACATTTATTGAGTGGTGAGCTTAAATTAGGGGCGAGTCAAACTCCTGCGGAACACCTCGTTCCTGACCTTATCAGTATTATTGATAATGACTTTCCAGAGATGCGGATCTCGCTTGGCGTGCAAAGTACCCAAGCGGTTATTGATGGCGTATTAGATTATCAATATGACTTAGGTGTTATCGAAGGTCGCTGCGATGACAATCGTGTTCACCAAGAAGTATGGTGTACTGACCATTTGACGGTCGTGGCATCAGCACATCACCCGTTTTCGAAGCGAGAACGGGTGAGTTTGGCACAATTAGAGCAAGCGAAATGGGTATTGCGCGAACATGGTTCAGGGACTCGCAAAGTTTTTGATAGCTCTATTCATCATTTTATTGCCGATCTTGATGTATGGCGAGAGTATGAACACATCCCTGTTCTAAGAAGTTTGGTTGCAAACGGCCCATATTTAACGTGCCTACCTTATCTCGATGTTGAACCGTTTGTTGAGTCAGGACAACTGGTGACGTTGAACGTGCCTGATCTTGAAATGGAAAGAACGTTAACCTTTATTTGGCGTGCTGATATGGCAGAGAATCCACTTGCTGAGTGTCTTAAGCGAGAGGGAAAGCGAATGATGAAAGGTAAGTCTTCTATTATTTAGCGCCAAATAGACAAAGTAATTATAACGATTATTGTTGAATTGGTGATTTAAGTCTCTTTTTTGTGATAAATGTGCATTCTCATACATTATTAATGTGATACAGGTCCTCATCAAAAAGGGGAGCTTCTCATAGTATACCTACTTGATTTTAAGTGAGGCTAAATCCGGTTGTAGAAACTCCTATAATTCGGCTTTAGAAATAGTATGAGTACATTAGTCGCGATTTCATTAACAACGGGTATATTGTCTGGTCTATGGGGGTGGATTGCTATCTCTTTTGGCCTATTGTCATGGGCAGGTTTCTTAGGTTGCACCAGTTATTTCGCATCCCCAACAGGCGGTGTGAAAGGGTTAGCGGGTAGCTTATTAACGAATATGACAGGCGTATTCTGGGCGATGGTGATTATCGAAAGCTCAACCTTCGCGGGGTTAGAGATTTTAGGCTATATGATTACCGCTATTGTGGCTTTTTTTATGTGCATCCAAGCAAAACAAGCGTGGTTAGGTTATATCCCGGGAACCTTCATTGGTTGTTGTGCGACGTTTGCGGCAGGTGGTGATTGGCAACTTGTGGTGCCATCTTTACTGCTTGGTGGTGTATTTGGATACTTGATGAAAGCAACGGGGCTATGGCTTCACGAGAAATCGACTCAATCTTCAGAAGTGGTTGCACAACATGCTAAACAGGTAAAATGCCGTTCGTAGTCAATAATGGGTCATCTTCGTGAGTTAAAACGCTCGATAATGGCGTTAGAAAGCGATGATTGTAGGGTAAGGCTACGGTGTAATCTTGTCAGATAACCCCAATGAATTGGTCCAGGCACACCACTCGGTGTGCCTTTTTGTTTGAGTGACGCTAATAAGTTAGAGATTTCATCAGCAGACCAACTGATAGTCCCTATCAAACAAATTCTGTTTAGGTATTGCCATTTGCCATGGTAATTACGCGTTTTAGTGTCCATCTCAACAACAGCGGAATACAGGCTTGTCCTTGATCCTCACAATGAGAAACAATAGCGAGCGCAAGGTCGGGTTTTGCATGTTTCTTCAATACTTTGGCGACGACTTTCTTTGGCGGGATAGGGTGATCGTATGGGATCTTAACCATGTCTCGGAAAAAGCTCTCAAACCCATTCATATATAGATAATGCTCGATGTCTTTTTCAGGCAGTTCGGTCAAGCGATGACGTTCTTGATCATGGCCAAGCTTTGACAACACGGTTGCCGCGTACTTTTTACCGGCGGCATCGCCATCGGTGACCACATGCCAGTCGATACCAAACTCTTGTGCGACCTTGATCAGTGCTTTGAGCCCAGATTGCGCGAACTCGATGATTTGAACACCTTCGGCTGCAAGGTTATAACCGCATTGGTTCGCTAATTCATTAAACAGCCAAACTTCCGTTTCTCCCTCCACTAATAGCCAGCAGCGAGCAAACAGAGCACCAGAGCGATGGAAGCGAATATGAAAGCCGATTCGTCTTAGCTCATCTTTACTGAAATGGTTCATATTGAGCTGGTTAGCGATGGTTTTGTCTGAGTGACGAACTAATCGACGTATTGATTGTAGCGGTACCGCCGCGAGAAGATCGCCACTGTTTGTGGTGAGAATTTTTTGCATCGGTAATTTCTGCATCAAACTCCATGCTCTGGCTAAGTGGGTTGGATGTAATCGGCCTTCCGGATCTTCGAGGATCAAAAGAGGGCGCGCGCATCGTCTTAATTCGTTCGGCCCTTTGGCTTGTAGATAGGCATTCAGTAACCCCATGAATAATAGTCGAGTTTGTTTGTTTTTGGTCTCTTCGACTAATTGATGAATGCTTTTATCATTTGCACCAGCCGAATAAAGTAAGCCATCTCTCTGTTTTCTTGGGTTACGACGAGAAGTGCTTTTGAAAGAAAAGTAATGTTCAATAAGGCTTTGCATTGACTCAAGACTGCTGCGCATTTCACCTTTGTTAACATGGCCAGGAATGGCCATTAAACGACGACAGGTATTATCAATACGCTTTTCTATTCGAGCCTGACGCCCATTACCATTTGCGCCATTGCTCGTATTATTTCCGTTTCCGTTATTGGGTGTTTTATTGTGAAAAGGACGCTCGAAGTGCCTAGCATCTCGTAAGCGAATCACTGGGTGCAATGTCATTAATTCTTGAGCAAGCTTTTGCGAATGATGCAGTTTTAACGGGTTACCCTCTATGTCTAAAAATGCATAATGAGTGGTGGTTTCGTACTGCTCTAATGTCGCACTGATTCGATAGTAGATGCGGAAGACTCCGAATTCATCTTGAACCCAAATAGGTTTGAGTTTGCGATAACGACCCGCATTAAGTTCACTCTTATCGTTGGCTTTTAACGCGAGAACAATTTGCAGATGTTGAGACTGTGTGTGAGAAACAGAGTAATCGACATGAAAATCGGTCATTTCAAAGTGATATGGCACGCCGTCTGAAGGCAGAACGACGGAAAGGGCGTCCAATAATGAAGACTTACCCCACGTATTTTCACCTATCAGCGTGGTTAGCTCATCAAACGCGAGCGACATACGCTTAATACCTCGAAAGCCAGAAATCTCGATTCTTTCTAGTTGCATAAGCTTACTCCTAACGGAAGACGCAGCTAATTATTTGAAAGCTAACAGATATCTTTAATCATAATCGAAAAATTAACTTCCAGTATGCGCTCTTGTCACAAAACACGTTGTTTAGTTATACGGTGCACAAAGACAGTTTTGATCTATCTTGAGTATTTTTTTGCAGTGTAGTTTCATAAAATTCACGATTCTGTCATGATTCTCAACCTAGTATGAAGGGACAATGAGAGAAAAGAATATGACTAAAAAGAATAAGCCAGCAAAAATAGTGTTGGCACACATCAATGACACTCATTCATACTTTGAACCTACCTCTTTACAGCTATCAATTAAAATGAACGGCCATATCATAGAGCCTTATGTCAGTGCTGGTGGTTTTGCTCGAATTTCAACACGTTTTAAACAAATAGAACAAGATGCCCAACGTCAAAAGATCGGAACCTTGTTCCTGCACGCAGGAGACTGCTTCCAAGGGACTTTGTATTTTTCTCTATTTAAAGGAAGAGCCAATGCTGACCTGTTAAATGCACTGAATATTGATGCTATGACGCTCGGAAATCACGAGCTTGATATGGGCAATGAACCGGTTGCTATTTTCGCGAAGAGAATCCAATTTCCATTGTTGGCGGGTAACTGGAATTTATCGAATGAGGATATCAATAAAGCTCATACCTTATCGAATAACCACCTTGTTAAGTCTTACCAGACCGAAACTCGTAGCGCTTCGTTCATCACCAAAGATTTTGACGGAGAAAAAGTGGCAATATTTGGCTTAAGCATTGACCAAATGGCGGGCATAGCAAATCCTGATATTGATACACCATTTGAAAACGCACTTGAAACGGCAAAAGTGACCATTGATCAAATTCACCGCGCTGGCATCAATAAGGTTGTACTGCTGAGTCACCTTGGTTACGAAGCCGATTTAGACCTCGCAGCGAACGTAGCAGGCATCGGTGTGATTGTTGGCGGGCATAGTCATCGATTGCAAGGTGACTTCTCTGATATTGGCTTAGTAAAAGACGATGACTATGGTGTTAAAGTCGGCGACACATACGTCGTCCAAGCGGGTTTTCATGCAATGAGCTTGGGGCACTGTGAAATTGAATTTGACTCTGCAGGTAAGGTTATTCACTTTAATGGTAAAAATGAACTGCTGCTGGGACGCCGCCTGTTTATAGACGCCAAATTGAGTGAAGTCGGTCAAGATGGTGCCCACGATTTGGCGTGTGAGTTCTTAAACAATCATCAAAATATTGCAGTGTGTAAGAAAGATCCAGAACTACAAAGTATTCTTACCGATAAATATCAGCCTAGAGTTAGGAAACTTCAACAACAAGTGATTGCCCACGCAGAAACGAAACTCCGACATGTGCGTATTCCGGATGAACAAGGACCAAGCCAACTCGCGCCTTTGGTCGCTCAGTCCTTTCATTATCGAATGAATAAGAAAGGTCACAACGTAGAATTTGCCATTCATAACTCTGGAGGCGTAAGGAACTCTCTCAACAGTGGAGATGTCTCAGTTGCCGATATTGCCGGAAAATTACTACCGTTTGCCGTACCCATTGGTGTTTATGAGGTTAAAGGTGAAACGATTGCAGATATGCTTGAAGGTGCAATTAATAATGCGTTAGATAATGGTGTCGTTGGCACGGGTTCTGGCAGTTTTCCTTATACCTACAATTTGAGATTTTGCTATCACAAAGAAGCCCCTTTAGGACACCGTATTCACCATCTAGAAATACGCTCGGAAGCATCAGGTTGGCAAGCAGTGTCTCGTGATAAAATTTATCGAGGGGCATCATCAGCCTATACAATGAAGGGCAAGGAAGGCTATAACGCCGTTCTGGATATGATTGGTGATGGAACTGTGACTACAGACTCAATGGCGGACTGCTTTATTGAATTTTTACAAGATCACCCTGAGTCACTGCAGCACAATGAACCGTTGAATTGCATGGAGTGTTTTAAGTAAATTCATCTGAATATTACTATTTTAGGTTTGTGAAATTGGCACTGTTTATGCTTTGTTCTGTGGGTAACGTCCTGTGGAGGAAAAGCATGGATAAGAAAGATTGGTTGGACGCTGCCGCTGTTGTTGGTTGGGTGTCGGTTTGGTCTGCGTTGGTATACTGGGTACCTGCGGCCGGATTATAGACGCTGTCGAAGGATGGTAGAGTCGCTCGTGTTCTGTTGATTAATGCGTGTGACATCGCGATAAAGAAAAAAGGAGCAGTTTGCTCCTTTTTTGTTTTTTTGTTCAGATTTATGTAGACGAAATCCAAATTCGGGAATACTATCCACGCGTTTGGGGAGTAGTTAGCGCAAGTTTACATATCGTCATCTCGTTAGGCCAAAAACCTATCCGGTGTGTAAAGGTGAAATCCCATATTTCACTTCAACGAGACCAACGCAATCGCAGTCAAGATCCGCAGTGGAACTTGATATGTTCTGTTTGCGGAAGGTCTTTGTACAGTTCTTCCGCCCGGAGGAATAATGAACTCAACTCAATCTCTATTAACCACCAATAGTGAATCCTTTTTTTCATCGCCAATCATGGCGACTTATGTAGGTTTTTTCCTGCTGACGATTGTTCTCGTCTCAATTGACATCTATCAGACACGTGGCGGTAACGTCACGATCAAGAAAGCGACGATCTGGAGTGTTTTCTGGTTTGTACTCGCGTTTATGTTTGCTGGCTCTATTTACCTATTTTGGGATATTTACGCGCCGAACAGTGACTACACCGCGCAAAAAGCAACGGTGTCATTTATTACTGGTTACTTACTGGAAAAATCCCTTAGTGTGGACAACTTGTTTGTTTTTGCGATGATTTTTGCTCAATACCAAGTGCCTGAGCATTTGAGACCTCGCGCACTTCTTTGGGGCGTCATTGGCGCATTAGTGCTTCGTGCCATCATGATCGCACTTGGTGCGCAACTATTAGCGGAATACCACTGGGTACTTTACGTGTTTGCGGCGTTCTTGATTGGTACTGGTATTAAACTGGCGTTAGATAAGGGTGAAGAGGAGAGTGTGAATGCACTGCCTGAAAAGCTACTTCGTAAAGTGATGCCGGTAACCGAGGATTTCCATGGTCCTGCGTTATTGGTTAAACAGGGGGCTAAATGGGCATTCACTCCAATGATGTTGGTAATCGGTGCGATAGCAGTGATGGACGTGATGTTTGCATTGGACTCTATTCCTGCGATCTTTGCGGTAACACAAGAACCGTTTTTGGTCCTCGCTGCAAACGTGTTTGCGCTACTTGGCCTTCGTTCGTTGTATTTTGTGCTGCAAGGTATGATGGATAAGTTCATCTATTTGAAACCTGCACTGGCATTTATTATGGTGTTCATCGGTGTGAAAATGCTATTGGTTGACAGTGAATGGGCTATCCCAACTTATTGGTCATTGGCTGTGCTGATTTCCACAATGACGGTGGCGGTTATAGCGTCGATTTATGCTGAAAAACCAGTCGCTAAACCCGTCAATCAAAAACAAATATAACTTATCTAAAAGTCGATAGTGAATACGTGGTTGATGAAGTGAGGAATTTATTTGTGTAAATATTTTGTAACATCAACCATTGTTATTTGAAGTTTATTTGTACTAAATGCATGAACTAAGCACAAGTGTGAATTTGTAATCATTGATTGTGAATATATATTTGGCAATATTGTTAACGGTCTGTATCATAAGAAAAACTAATCTGACAATCCAATTTTAGTCATTTTTTAACCAGCAAAAGATCGTCTATTATTCTTGTCATCAAAACGAATTACATCAACAAGTTTATAGAGAGGCAATCATGGCTCAAGCAATGCAAATGAATACTATCGCTGTTCCTAACTCTATGGATAAGAAGACCTACTCGGTTAACTTCAAAGGACTGATTGCACACATTTTCGATATTCTATTCGTAGACAATGCTCCACGCAGTAATTACGCAAGCGATCTATCAGGTCACATGCAACGAGATATCGGTATCAACCTTTAATTTCAGCGCGATGCATAAGAATAAAGAAATATAGAATTTAAAAAAAACGCCAGCTTTTGAAGTTGGCGTTTTTGTATCTGAAAGAAAATCGCTGCATGATAGGCTTTCGATTGCGCAAGGTCAGCGGCCACTTAGACAACCGAATGAAACCTCTCTTAACTGTGATGAACGGATGGCATAAACCATTGTTCACTGCTGCTTACTGAGGGGCCGATTCAAATATGTTTTTGATAAGCAAAAGGGCGATTTAGTTACGTAATAGCGCGGAAATACGTTAGTATAGCGCGCTATTATTTTAGCTTTGAGTTCCTGCAATTAATGACTAACACCACAACACCAACCAACTTCTCTGATCTTGGCTTAATCTCTCTTTTGATGGCTCGTTTATCTGAGCTTGAATACCAACAGCCAACGCCTATCCAAGCGCAAGTTATTCCAAGTGTGTTAGCAGGACGCGATTTAATTGCAGGCGCCAATACCGGTTCTGGTAAAACCGCAGCATTCGCATTACCGCTATTACAACAGGTCCATGAAGATGCGCCTCTAGACCGCCGTTCAGGCAAAGGTAACTTTGTCTCAGGCCTTATTTTGGTTCCTACTCGTGAGCTTGCTAAGCAAGTGGCTGACAGCGTTAAATCTTACGCTGTGCATTTCAATGGTGCGATTAAGACCGTTTGTGTGTTTGGTGGTGTGTCGGTTAATACTCAGATGCAGTCGCTACGTGGTGGCACTGATATTTTGGTGGCAACACCGGGTCGTCTGCTTGATCTCATTTCTAGTAACGCAATCAAGCTAGACAGAGTAAAAACGTTAGTACTTGATGAAGCTGACCGAATGCTAAGCCTAGGTTTTACCGAAGAACTTGATGCGATCTTAAAGTTATTGCCAAGCAAGAAACAAACCTTATTGTTCTCTGCGACGTTTCCAGAGCAAGTTCAAACGCTGACTCATGAACTACTGAACGATCCTATTGAAGTTCAACTTCAAAGTGCCAATGCAAGCACACTGGTTCAACGTGTATTTGAAGTAGAGAAAGGCCGTAAGACCGCGTTACTCGCACATCTAATTCAGCAACACCAATGGCGACAAGCTCTGATCTTCGTTAATGCGAAGAACAGCTGTGAGCATCTAGCAGACAAGCTTTATAAGCGCGGCATCATCGCTGAAGTATTCCACGGTGACAAAGGGCAGGGTTCACGCACACGTATCCTAGAAGATTTCAAATCTGGCGAGATTGACGTTCTTATCGCGACAGACATCGCAGCACGTGGTCTGGATATCGAAAAGCTACCAGTCGTCATCAACTTTGACTTACCGCGTAGCCCATCAGACTACATGCACCGTATTGGCCGAAGTGGTCGTGCGGGGGAAGTGGGTTTAGCGCTATCTTTGATCGACCACGAAGATTACCATCACTTCACAATCATCGAGAAGAAGAACAAGATCCGTCTTGAGCGTGAGCAAATTGAAGGCTTTGAAGTGGATGAAGAAGCGACAGCTCAACTGATCGCAGCACTAAAACCTGTTGCGCCACCGGCGGGTACAGGCAAGAAGAAAAAGAAGAAAACCCCTAAAAACCACGATGTTTGGTTGAGAAATAACTGATATTGAGTCAGTAAAAAATAGAGTTTTTAAAGGCGCGTAGTTGCGCCTTTTTTGTTTTTCTTATCCCAACTTAAACCATACGAGCGTTGAGATTAAGCAACACTTTTGACTCTAAATAGGTCTGTAAATAATTTGCCTATCATTAAAATAATGAGCAGTGTGGTTAACATCAGCAATGGTGTTTGAATCTGATAAACCGGTGTTAGATTAAGCGCGCCAGATGTCAGTACGACCAACAGGTTGATGCCAAGTATTCGATGTACCATCAGTTTTGGTGTCGCAAACACTTTCCATATCACGATGCTATTGATGAAATAGAACAGCGCCAATTGCCACAATTCAGTCATCATCGGCATCATAAAGATGTATTGAAGTAAGATAACCGTACCTGTTCCAATAACCCCAAAAAACGCATCCTTAATAACGCTTGGCGGCATAGTTGGAAGCATTGAAGAAAATACGCCAGCAATAAAACCACCCGGTACAGGCAGGTATATCCAAACCAATAACGACGTGATAAACATCAAGACACCTTGTAAGACTTTTCTTCCATCTTCATTCAGGTGTTGAACAAACGTACGGTGCTCAGGGTACCAAGAAGCGTTTTTCTTCTTACTCATTACAAATGGCACTTCATCAATCAATGACGAGTTTGGTGTCATTAACTCTAGTTTTTCCATTTTTTCAGTGAGTGCTAGCCAATCAATCGGTTGAGTCAGTTCATCTGCGGCGAGTTCAAGCAGACGATCTTGAATATGCGCCATTTCGTTGATTCGTAAACGCCATGCGCGACTATTTTCTTTTAGGTGATAACTGCCAGCAAGCGGCAAATCCAACAGTTGATAGAGCTTTTCAATATTAGCGGTATTGGACTCTAAGGCTTCTATATCAAGGTTGTTGGTATCGCGCATTGCTGTTATCAGTGTTTGTCGGCTTGTTTCAAATCGTTGGACAAAATTCTGTTCAGTGCTTACCGGCCAGATTAGACGATAAACCACCGAGAAGGTGATAACGCCTAGCAGAGTTTCTTGTATTCGCAGTACGGCAAAGTAGAAAGTAATTTGGTTATCGAAGCCACCCATGAAAGCGATGATCGAGCAGACAGCAAAGCCTATAGAAAAGACATAACCGTATTTATCATCACTCGACATGAAGATGCAGAGAGCGAGAAATAAGGTGAAAAACATCAGGAATAGAAAACGGTCTTGAGAAAACATCGCAATCAAGAAAAAGGCATAGCCCGTTCCTAACAAGGTGCCCATTAATCGGTTGTGGCCTTTGTTTATTGAATGAGCAAAGCTCTCGTTCAGTGCCATGACTGCTACCGCAATAGCCGCCCAATAGGGTTTCTCCCATTGAAACCACAATGCCATACAGATAGAAATAACAATCGCGAGAGCCGCTTTAATCGCTTCTTTGGTTGATGCACTGAACATAAAAGTCATCCAACTATTTGATTATTTTGATTGAAGCGGTCATGCCGACGCGAAGTTGTAAGTCTTTAGGCACGTTATCGAGTGCGACTTTGATGGGTATGCGTTGAGCAAGACGGATCCATTGAAAGTTTGGGTTTACGTTAGGAAGAAGGTCATGACCAGTGCTGCCGTCTTGTGTTGCAATACCAAACCCAATGCTTTTGATATGGCCTTCCAGTTGAATATTATTGTGCATCATAAGAGTGACAAGCGCTTTGTCGTTAGGGCTAACATTAACCAGATCAGTTTCTTTGAAATAGCCTTCGATCCAGAAACTGTCTTCATCGATCAGCGCCACTACTGGTGTATTCGCGACGACTTGAGAGCCTTCTCGTAGGTTTAAGTTGGTGATGTAACCGTTTGTTGGCGCGTACACCTTAGTGTATTCAAGATTTAAATGCGCTTCTTCAACATTGGCTTTTGCTAGTGCAACGTTTGCTGCATTTGTCTCAACCGCATTATTCAGGTTATTCAATGTCAGCACAGGCATAGCGCCAGGCGTTCTCTTTTCTAAGTTCAACGCACGTTGCTCTTCGTTTTTCGCTTTCGCTAATAGCGCACGAGCCTGTTTTTGGGTCGCTAACGCTTTATTGTAGGCCGCTTGATAAATGCTTGGGTCGATCTCAAACAGCAAGTCGCCTTTCGCCACCTGTGTATTGTCCTCAATATGGACTTTAGTCACTTGCCCTGTCACTCGGGGAGTAATTGAAATGATATATGCGCTGACCTGACCATCTCTAGTCCAAGGATTACTTGAATAAGATTGGTAATAGCGATAAACCACAAAGCTTGCGGCAATGACCAGTAGTAGCGTGATGAGATAACGTTTAATCAAGGTGAATGCCTCAGAAGATGGTGATGAATTGACCGATAACGCCGACGAAAATTACGATCAAGCTTAATTCGGCAATTGCAGGAAAAGCGACATATTTATGTAACCCAAGTTTTGTCACGATTGAGCCAGTCAATATCGTCAATACATAAGCTAACGCGATAACCAATAGCAAAGGAGGGAAGTAGATCTCACCCCACGCAAGCTCATGTGGCATTGTGTTCATGTTCTTTTCTCTGTTGTTTGAATCAGTTAACGATAAATGAGTTTTTACCATTCAGATAATCGCATATAGAGGATCAGATCCATCAAAATACGGTTTTTAGGTATATACTAGGCAAGGATAAAGCGGAGAGGTCGGGCGATTCCGTCATCTATAACTAAGAAAGTAAGCACATCAAAATGAACTTTAGTATTGAACAACTTCTCGCGTTTGTGACCGTCTATGAACAACGGTCATTTAGCAAGGCGGCGGTAAAGCTCAACAAGCACAGAACGACCGTAGGTCAGGTGATTACAAACTTGGAAGATCATCTTGCGGTGAGTCTTTTTAATAGGGTCGGGCGATCGGTTGAACCGACTGAGGACGGACACCTCCTTTATCACTACGCAAAACAGACGATTGAACAAGCTCGTACTTTTGACAAGGTGGCGTTGAGCCTCTCTTATGGTGGGCTAGAGAAAATTACAATTGCGTATTCGAGTTTCGTTCCACAACGTGTTTTGGTCGATATACGCAAACGACTTAAGCACGACTATCCCATGATGCGAGTGAACTTCCTGGTTAGGAATAAGAACGAAATCAAACAAGGGATACAAAGCGGGGAGTATCACTTTGGACTTGTGAATGCTCATAATAGCCGAGCAATGCACAGTTTTGATTCTACTTTCCTTGGTCACTTTGAGTTCTACCCATTCGGACAGAAAGGGGGAGAACTCTCAAATATGGATAAAGACGAAGTGTTGGTGGCACTAAAGAACTCTAAACAGTTCGTATTGAAGTCTCTGATTGATGAAGGGATGTCTGAAAAGATTATCGTGAGCTCTGACTATGAAGAGATTGATCAGCTTTCGTTAGTGATAAAAATGCTTGAAGAGGGTTTCGGGTGGGCGCTTCTTCCTAAAGCTTTTTTTACCGACTCTGAATTTTCAAAACATTCAATAGAGCCCATTCACTCTGCGCAAATGGTGGAAGGATTCAAATTTGGATTCGCGTTGTGGTGTCCGCATTCGAAACAAGTCAGTGGTATCAAAGGCTCTTTGGTGTCGGTCATTAAAGAGTACCGCGAGCAACTTATTGATCGTTTTAAGTCGTGAAAATTTGAGATATTAAAAAGGCGCTAATTATTGATTAGCGCCTTTTTAGATTTTGTTCAGCGAAAAGAAGAATTACTTTTTACGGCAGAACTCAGCGATGACGTACATTGATTGACCGCCGTTTGTTTTACCAGAAACAAGCTTAGGATCGTCACCAACACTGATACCACGGATAACAGTACCTTGCTTAATCACTTGGTTAGTCCCTTTGACTGGCAAGTCTTTGATTACTGTTACGTCGTCACCTTTTTTAAGCTCTACGCCATTCACGTCAAGAGGCTTGTCATCAGCAGACATGCCGATTTGTGCCCAAACTGATGTTTCTTCTTCAAGGTACATCATGTCTAGTGCGTCTTGAGCCCAGCTTTCAGAGTTCAGACGAGTAAGTTGACGCCATGCCATTACTTGAACTGGCGATTCTTGGCTCCACATACTGTCAGTCAGGCAACGCCAGTGGTTGATATCTTTAGGATCGTCAATCTCACCAAGACATTTGTCACATACCATGATGCCGTGATCCACTGTTACGTGGCTGTGTGGCGGCACTGCGTATGCAGTAAGAGAAGAATCAGAACCACATAGTTCACATTTAGATTGGCAGCGTTCTAGCATAGTAGCTTCAGAAGACATAATGGACTCACATATATTAGGTATTAAATTACCGGGCTATTATCCACTTTATTAGCAATAAAGAAAGAGGTCGTACGGTATTCTGTCTTGATTAATTTTAGCTGAGATCAACCATTGGTGTTTTAAGTTTTAATAAAAACGATGAGCTAGCGCAGTTACTGTCGTTGATGAGGTAAAAATGGCTGCGGTTAGCCTAGCATTTGGTGTAGATAGACAGTAAGTATTCAACTGGTCAATATGTAACAACTTTGTTTATGTTTACCGTTAATCGCTAAATCGGCATAATATCGACTCTTGTTAGAAGTCTTTAATTTGGAATTTTAGTTTGGAATTACTCGCGATAGAGTTTCTTGGGAAACCGCTTCGATTAGAAGGGTCAATGGCAGGCTGGCAACAGTTATATTGGGATAATACTTTGGTGTCTCAGTTAGATGCGACTACTGACCAAGAAGACGCACGAACACATGCATTTACATTACGGTCGGGCGAAGGAACGTTGCAGTGTCACGTTGAATCAACCGTTCAATGGCAACCGTTTGAGATGACGTATAAAGCATCGGTCAATGGCCAAACTATTACCGAAGGCAATCGAAACACTAAAGATATCGAGCAACAAACCCCGGTTGTCGCGCCTAAGCCGGAAAAGCGTTTTAGCTTGATTGGATTGGTGTCGCTTGGTATGAAGGCGCTAAAAAGCGCCAAGCTAATCAAGGTCGTACTTGCTTCTGCGAGTTTAGCGGCCTATTCATGGTTGTTTTCAATTCAGTTTGCTTTGGCCTTAATCGCTTGTTTAATGTTCCATGAGTACGGTCATATCAGAGCGATGAAATACTTTGGCATGAAAACCAAAGGGATCTACTTAATCCCATTCCTTGGTGGTTTGGCGCTGTCCGATGAAAAGATTAATACGCGCTGGCAAGATGTGGTTATCTCAATCATGGGGCCATTGTTCGGCCTGATATTGTCTTTACTCTTTATGGTGTTGTATTGGGTAACTGGCGAAATGTTTTTTGCCGGCCTTGCGGTATTTAACGCTTTATTAAACCTATTCAACCTGCTACCTATTTTGCCTCTTGATGGCGGGCATGTTCTCAAAAGTATCAGTTTCTCGATGAACAGTATGCTTGGTATCGTACTGTGTGTCGCGGCTGCTGTGGCTGGCGTGGTATTGAGTTATCAGTTGAATTTAACTCTATTTGGTTTCTTATTGATCATGGGCAGTGTTGAAATACTCTTCGAATGGAAAGGGCGTCATCACAGTCACTTGTTGCCGTTAGACAAATACGGTCAAGTCGTAGCATTCCTCTGGTACGTGGGTTTAGTGAGCAGCTTGATCGGTGTTATCTGGTATTTTGCATCGACCGGTGATCAGCTATTAAGCCTACCATTACACATTCTGGGGACTTAACCAGTGATACCAATCGAAGTCAATAACGGGTCATCCTAGCTTGTTAAAAACCTCGATAACTTCACTATGCCTCGGTATTGTTGGTATTCCGAGGCGTCTAATGCGACGTCAGTAATGAAGCGAGGCATACTTCATCCATGACGTCATACAATATCCTTTGTGTCTTCGTTTTTTATGCATGTTAACATTAACTTATGTTATCGCTGTTAATAACCATGATCGGTAATAAAGCGACGTGTGACAAAAAGTTAATCATTAAGGAACCCACATGAGTATTTGGAAAAAGCCCGTTGACTTAGATACCTTCAACGCGACCTCAAAAAATACCTTAATTGAACATCTCAACATTGTTTACACCGAGGTCAACGACAACGCTTTGGTTGCAACCATGCCGGTTTGCCATTTTACGCACCAACCTCTGGGTATGCTTCATGGCGGCGCATCGGTGGTGTTAGCGGAAACACTGGGTTCACTAGCAGCAAACTTTTGCGTGCCAGATGGCTACTATTGCGTTGGGCTCGATATCAATGCAAATCACGTTCGATCGATGCGTGAAGGGTATGTTATAGGCACGGCTAAGCCGATTCACCTTGGTGTATCTACTCAAGTGTGGCAGATAAATATCACAGATGAGCGTCAACGCTTGGTTTGTACTAGCCGCTTAACCATTGCCGTGAAGAAGTACAAACGCTAACTCGACACATAGGTTGGGAACAGTATGCGACCCAACCTTAAGCTTATTAACGTCATCTATAAACGGTGCATTTTAGTTAGAGAAACCCATGGTCATTACATTTAAAAGCGGAAAAGTGATTGCGACCGCACATGAGTTGGTTGTTCGTCTGGATGGTGAGCATAGAGTAACACTGCACGCACAGGTTGACGCGATTCAACTGATCGGAAAAGGGGCAAACGTTATTTCTGCCAACGGGTCTGAGTGCAAATGGTCGATAAAATTAGACAACGAGCAACAGCTTCGCGATATCGCCAATGAAATCGGCTGTGATGTGATGTAATGACGGGCAATAAATGCGTTTATTTCGATTGATTTTGGCTCATAAAATAGGGAAACTGAATTTAATATCCTTTGAATAAGTTTTCCTCTTTATGAGTAGCCCAAGACTTCGTGTTCAATTTGAAACCCTATTTGAATACTTTGACGGTAAAGATTCTGATGTTCAGCTCGACGACATAACGGACGTTCTCTGTTGTACTCGTCGTAATGCCCGAATGGTATTGAACAAGCTTGAAGAAGAAGGGTGGGTAGAATGGTTACCTGCGGCTGGTCGAGGGAAGTTATCTCAACTGATCTTTAAACAGAATCGTTGTGACGTTAGTGAAAACTTGGCACGTCGCTACTTGCAAGAAGGAAAAATCGGACAAGCTCTCTCAGTACTCGACCATAACGCTGCCAAGCTGACTCAAGTGATTCAAAATTACTTAGGAGTGCAATATCAAGAAGGTGAACAAGTTATTCGTTTGCCTTACTATCGACCGCTCTCCATGCTTAACCCCACTAAATCAATGCGCCGTTCTGAACAGCACATCGCTTGTCAGGTATTCAGTGGTTTAACTCGCCTAGACGAAAACGACGAGCTACAACCCGATCTTGCTCATTCATGGCAAAAAATCAGTGATCATCAATGGCGATTTTTCCTGCGTCCGGGGGTTCGTTTTCACAATGGGGAGCCTCTACTAACGAGTCATGTGGTGGATACACTTCTTGCACTCGAACCGCTCAATATGTTCTCTCATATTAAAGATGTCTCCTCACCGGCAAACTGCGTTGTCGATGTCTTCTTAACTCGCCCTGATAAATATTTTCCCCTTGCCTTAACGGAATCGATCGCTAAAGTCACTTTACCGATGACTTTACGCGGTGAAGACTATGATATTCGACCGATTGGTACCGGTCCGTATCGCATTGATAAGAACGACGAGAAGCAACTCGTGCTAACCGCTTTCAATGGTTACTTTGGTTTCAGACCATTGATTGATCGCGTAGAGGTTTGGGTGGTCGATGAAGCTTATTCTTCAATGGTTTATCCAAGCCTTTCTAAACCGGTAATGGCTGATCGCGGAGACAGCGATGAGGTCGAACTCGATCCGGGCTGTACCTATTTATTGCTGAATAGAAAGCAGGGTATTGCACAAGATCCACAGTGGGCGGAGTTCTTATCCAACGCTTTGAACGCAGCTGATTTGTTTGTACATATCCCGAAAGAAACGGTTATTGATTTGGGTGTGCTACATGCTTATGGAATTAAACCTGGTTGGTATGACATCAAACTCAAGACACCGGTTTGTCCTTGTCCACCCGCCAATGGGAAACCGAGTATAAAATTGGCATATCAATGCCAGCACACAATGTTCCCAACACTGGCTAAGGCCATCGTTACGGTGTTGAAGCAATACAATGTTGATGTTGAGCTTTTGGGTTACGAAATCGTTCCGCCACACGCCGATAATGTTGATATTTGGATTAACCCAATGGGTATCGCGAACAATAGAGATGATGCGTTGGCGGGGTGGTTGATGGATTACAGTTTTTTAGATGAATCTAGCCCAGCAGAAGACTTCGAACAATGGTGCCACATGATTGATCGTTGGCGATCGGGTGAATTTGAGCAATTCCCGGCAAGGCA
This sequence comes from Vibrio minamisatsumaniensis, assembly GCF_050337445.1. Classification (NCBI taxonomy): domain Bacteria; kingdom Pseudomonadati; phylum Pseudomonadota; class Gammaproteobacteria; order Vibrionales; family Vibrionaceae; genus Vibrio; species Vibrio minamisatsumaniensis. Next base: position 22,298 of record NZ_JAKJSY010000027.1, read on the forward strand.
GTTAGGTAAGCAACTTGTGCAAAGCAATCAACTGATTCCGATGTTTCATTGTTGGTTAGGTGTAAACAAAGATCAGTGCGGTACATTACAAAACGCTAAATGTAATGCGTTAGGTTGGTTCGATTTTAGCCAAGTTTGGGTAAAGCCTGACGTTGACTAAAACGTGAATAAACGCTATCAAGGCAATACAATGCAAACTGTGATTCTCACATTGATTACGCTGGTGGCATTTGCGGCAAATTCAGTCTTGTGCCGTTGGGCTTTAATGGATCAAGCGATTGATCCTTTGAGTTTTTCGATCGTGCGCATCTTGTCTGGTGCGCTTACACTTCTGATTTTATGCACTTTATCTTGCCAATCTAAGTCTAAACAAAAGTTAGCAAACAACAGCACATCGGTATATACAAAGCTGAAGTTACAGTTTCAATTCACATCAATATTATCACTGCTCGTGTATATGTTTGGTTTCTCATTTGCTTACTTAGAGCTTGGCGCAGGTCTTGGTGCTCTGGTGTTGTTTGTCGCCGTTCAATTTACGATGATCGCCGCGCACTGGTTCTCTGGAAACAAAATGTCATTACTTGAGTGGGCCGGGTGTTTGTTATCTGTGGCAGGGCTTGTTTACTTGTTAATGCCAACGGAATCGACACAGACTCCAGACTCAGTTTCTATCATCTTGATGTCTCTGGCCGGAGTTGGGTGGGGCATTTACACATTGGCAGGAAAGAAATCTTTAAACGCACTGCAATCGACGACCGCTAACTTCGGATTTAGCTCGCTCATTATCTTTGTCGGTTTAAGCCTTCTGGTTCTAATACCAAATGCAATGCCTCAAGTCTCTATCAGTGAGCAAGGTTTGATTTACGCGGTTATCTCGGGCTCGGTGGCTTCGGGTGTAGGGTATAGCTTGTGGTATCACGTGGTGAAAAAACTGAATACCGTGGTTGCATCCATTGTGCAGCTGTCCGTGCCTGTCATCGCGACACTCGGCGGTGTTTTGATACTCTCTGAACCTGTCACAATACAATTTATAATTTCTTCTACCGTTATTTTGCTTGGGATCAGCTTGGTTCTTGTTGCCCCTAAACGTAAGAAATAAAGAGTACAATCATTAACGTCTATGGCTAAACCAAACAAGAAACAACCGACCAAGACGGTTCAGATTTTCTGTGCCAAATGCAAAACGCAACTTTTTAAGTATCGGAAAGGTGGCAAAGGCGCACTCGTGAAGTGCTTTAAGGAACGCATCGTTGAAGATTTCACGACCGAGTCGTGTATGTGCCCTCAATGTGGGATTGAATTTGCGCGAGACACCTTGGTTCGAGGTACACCAGCTTACAAGTTTATTGGCGGTAAGGTAACGATGAAATAATCCAACCACAGCTCCTATTGGCTATGACATTAGAGCGGGCTCGTTGTTTTACTTTGTGAGCCGAGGTCAAAGCAAGGAGCAGTATGTGATGATTTGTGACTCGAAAAATACATATAAATCATCTTGAATAGAAGTTCATTAATGCATCTGGTAATGAGTTCACTTAACTATGGTAGATAAGCCCAATACAGCAAGCCATCAAGATAGCAGCATAATTAACCAATTTCATATGGAAAACCCTTTGCTTTGGCCGATTATGGAAGTGCTGAAACATCAGTCGGGCGGTTGGAAAGTTCATACGCTGGCGACGCACCTCAATGATCTTGGTTTAATGCCTGCACTCGATCCTACGCCAGAAAAAGAGCTGTTTAAGAAAAACTTTTTGATCATGAATGCACTCTACCAGTTGCAAGAGACCTTGTATCCAGACAGTTGGTTGCAGGTTCAAGCCATGGACATTGTATTGATGAGTGGACGTTATCATGGCAACACTCATACAATTGATCTCAACGACCCACTGCGTGATTACTACATCAACTGGATCAACTATGAAGCGGATGAGGGTGAAGTAAAAAGGTTGTTGAATGAGTTTTGGACTCGTTACAAGAGGTTTGTCGGTGGCAGTGAAACCGATATGGACAGAAGCCATGCACTCCGTTTGTTTGAATTGCCATTGGATGCAACTCATCAAGACATACGAAAGCGCTGGAGACGTCTTGCACTACGCTGGCATCCAGATAGGGATGAGGGCAATACGGCTAAGTTTCAGACATTATGTGAAGCATGGCATGTCTTGAGGCGCTAGGTGGTTGCACTTTAATTATGACGACTTTAATTGCACTGAACATACATAAAAATTCCCGTATAAAGGGGATTTTTAGTCAATAGAATCCATCCGTTAAGCGTTAGCTTACACGCAATCAATGTTCTTGAGGTTTGTCTTTCTGATGTTTAAAGGCGTAATCCAGTACTTTGCGAATATATGGAGCGCCGATCTTTGAGCCACCGTTACCATGTTCAATGACCACTGTTGCGACGTATTGAGGATGTTTATACGGTGCAAACGCGGTGTAGAGCGCATGATCGAGTAAGTGCTTTGCGAGTGTTTTCGAGTTGTATATCTGATTTTTAGCCAAATCAAATACTTGCGCGGTTCCTGATTTTCCACCACTTACATAGTCAGCCCCTTTAAAGGCTCTTCTACCGCTTCCTCGACTGCCATTATTCACCAGTCTCATTGCATTGATTGGAATATCCCAAATTGCGTCTGGTACTTCTTCAATCGATTTCATCGGCTTTGGTACAACAAGGGTTTGAGTATCAAAGGGGTCTCCATGATCCAAGGTCGCTCTTAGAATATGGGGAGGCATTACTTTACCGTGATTGATCAAAATAGAGGTAGCTTTGGCCAATTGAAGAGGTGTCGACGTCCAATAACCTTGACCAATACCGATTGGAACGGTATCACCTTGGTACCAAGGTGTGTGGTAGCGCATCATTTTCCATTCACGGGTTGGCATGTTGGCATTGCTCTCTTCATAGATGTCAATCCCTGTCGGCTTACCAAAGCCAAAGCGATTCATCCAAGTCGAAATACGATCGATACCCAAATCAAACGCAGTTTGATAGAAGAATGAATCAACGGACTCTTCAATCGCTCTCGTTACATTGACCGGTCCGTGCCCCCAACGTTTCCAATCTCGCCATGCTTTAGAATTGGATTTAGAGCCTGGTATTCGCCAAACACCATGATCGTTACGGATGGTATTTGGCGAAATAACATGCTCTTGTAACCCCGCAACAGCCATAAATGGTTTTACGGTCGAGGCGGGTGGATAGACACCTAAAGTTGTTCTATTGATTAACGGATGAGCTGGGTCATTCAATAAAGCTTGATATTCCTTAGTCGAAATACCATCAACAAATAGATTTGGGTCATAGCTAGGGCTGGATGCCATCGCCAATACGCTATTGTCTTTAGGATCCAAAATCACGGCGCTGCCTGGGCGATTCTTAAGTTGTTCGAATACGTATTTTTGTAACTTAATGTCTATATTAAGAACAATATCTTTCCCTGCGATTGGTGGCACATACTCGATGGTTCTTACGACACGGCCACGGCTATTAACTTCTACTTCTTGATAGCCTTTTTGTCCGTGTAGCAAATCTTCGTAGTACCTTTCTATGCCCAACTTACCAATGGTGGTAGTCGCTTGATAATTCGCATCCTTACCTTGCTCTTGCAGTTTTCTTAAGTCACTGTCATTGATATGTGCAACATAGCCCAACATATGAGTGAGCACCTCACCGTTAGGGTAAAAACGTCTTAGACTTGTATTAATCGACAAGCCAGGAAATTGATATTGGTGGGCAGAGAACTTAGCGATATTTTCTTCAGTGAGATTGTCTAATATGGTGACAGGCTTAAATCGGCGCGTATTGTGATAGCGCTTATTGAAACTGGCAATTTGTTCATCGTTGAGTGGAATATAGTTGTTGAGTTTTTCGAGCATATCCTCAACATTATCAATTTTCTCTGGAATCATGCTCAAATCATAAACGAGCCTGTTTTCAGCTAATAAAACGCCATTTCGGTCATAGATCAAACCACGCGTAGGAGCGATAGGGAGCACTTTAATTCTGTTACCATTCGCTCGCGTTTGATAACTTTTGAACTCTTCTACTTGGAGTCGGTATAGGTTTCCAATTAAAACGAGTGTGAAGACTAATATCCCAGCAAATGCGACGATTACTCGGTTTCTAAATAGTTTGACTTCGCTATTATGATCACGCATTTTTACGCGTTTGTGGTTCATTAAAGCCTCAGGTTTTTACGTTTAGTTACATTTGTAGAATCAGAACTTTATCCGAATATCACTATAGTTTTGTAAAAGCTATGTCATGATTTGTAAGATTGTCCAAGATAACAGGGATAAATAAGTGTGTTGTTGATCATATGATGTATTTATGACGAGTTAGCGTTAGAATCTTTGCTTTTTGGTATCGTCTTTTTGATTTTTTTGTTGAGCTTACGCACCAATAAAAATTCAAGAAGGGAGCAATACAAAAGTGGCTCTCATTCATGAAAGCCACAGGTAATGATAATCATTAATGCAGTTGTAGATTATACCTAGTGTGAAGGTTTAAACTGAGATTTACGCATACGATTCAGAGCCGCCATAATATCCAATGTTCTTGGTTTTGCTAAGTCGCCATACTTAGGCATGTTTGCGTACCATTCATCACTTAAAATTGCGTTAAACTCTTTTGCTGGATTGTCTGACCAACCGGGTTGTTGAGCGAACTGGAACCAAGCCCACCCAATCGCATTAACCTCTGAAGTGGACTCTAATTGCTCAAGCGCAGAGAGATCCGCGAACTCTTTACCAAATCTGAGTGACTCTTTGCCTTTAGCGTTTACGCGGAACTTACCATCGGTAAGAATCTTCATTAGGGAAGCACGGTTCAATGGTCGCGGAACAAACATCTCTAAAGCCGTTTCGCATTCATTATTACGCTGAGTTGGATGCTGAGCAATCACGGCTTGTGCTTTTTCTGTCACATCGACGGCTTGGTAGTCATGCATTTGTATAACGGTATTTGCTACGTCTAGGTAATCACCGGATCCTCCCATGACGACGACGGTAGATACGTTCATCTCGTCGCGCAGTTGGCCAATACGGTCAACAAGAGGGGTGATAGGCTCATCACCTTTAGAGACAAGAGCCTGCATGCGCTCGTCACGAATCATAAAGTTAGTCGCTGACGTATCTTCATCGATAAGTAGAGTTTGAACTCCGGCTTCAATCGATTCTTGCAACCAAGCGGCTTGTGACGTAGAACCAGAAGCGTCTTGAGTGCTGAAATCAGACGTGTCTTTCTGCATCGGTAAATGGTTGATGTAGTTTGACAGATTTAAGTTATGCACACATCGACCATCTTCCGCACGAATTTTCATCGTATCCATTGCCGTTACGATACCTTCACGTCCATCACCAGGGATGTGGTTATAGATAGAACGTTCAATAGCGTTCAAAAGTGTCGATTTACCATGAAAACCACCGCCAACGATCAGCGTAATGCCTTTTGGAATGCCTAGACCGGTCACGTCACCTTGGTTTGGAGTAGTTAAAGTAACACTCAACGAGTCTGGCGCTGCGAAAGGTACCGCGTCTTTCATCGGAAGGTCACAGTTGCCGGCAATACGTGGCAAGATACTCCCGTTCGCTATGAATGCCGCTAGGTTATGTTCATTTAATTGAGCGCGCAGCGCTTCTTGGTCTTCAATGGTTTCACAATGCTTGATCATCACATCGATGTTGAGTTCACGCTCCAGCGTCGCACGACGAATAAACTTAGGCAAATAGAAGGTAATAATGTTAATGGCTTTCTTTGCAAGGATACTGCGACCATCTGCCGGCAGGTTAATACGAAAACGAATTTCGATACCGTGCTCTGTGAAAACAACGGCAGTGTGGTCTAATACCGTTTGACCCGTCAAGGCGATAGACACGGTCGATTCTTGTTTCGCGAACTCAGAGAAGCTACGTGCGATAAAGTCACGAGCGGCGACTTGGTATTCGTAAGATTTTTCTTTCAGCCAATCTAACCCGGTCAAAGACCACGCGCGCGTTGCACGAAAACGAGAAGCTGACGCGTAAGGGTCACCTTGGATGTGGTCGATGTGTAATTCAAAATCAGCAAAGTCGTATTGACCTTTAATTTGTTGATATGCACGGTAGTTTTGTTTTTCGAGCTTTTTAAGCTTTGCAGTCAACTGATCCATAACGAGGAATGCCTATATAAGGGGAAAGATAAAACAGAAAGGCGGCGATTATAAAAATCACCACCTATAGAGTAAAGAGAAACTCGGCCTAAATCCAAAACTAACTGATCTTTTTCGTTTTAAGCGTAACGGGTCGTCCCTAAATAGTTTTGATTGATTAAGCTGTGTTCAAATTCTTGGCTCGACATCGGTTTACCGTAAAAGAAGCCTTGCCCGATATCACAACCTTCATTGAGAATAAATTTCTCTTGAGCTTCGGACTCTATGCCTTCCATTGCGACTTTTAAGTCGAGCTTTTTAGCAATTTGAACGATGGACCTGACAATTTCAGAGTCTTCATTGGAGAGTAGCATTTGGTCAATAAAGCTCTTATCAATTTTTATGATATCGAAAGGGAATTTTTTCAGATAGCTAAAAGAGGCGTAACCTGTACCAAAGTCATCGAGTGACAGCGTCACGCCAATGTCGTGCAGCGATTCGAGTGTGTTCTTTGCCACCACTTCATCGGCAATCAATCCACTCTCGGTGACTTCAAGCTCTAAGAAATGAGGATCAAGGTGATAAGTGTCTAATAGATGAGTGACTTGCTCAGCGAAGTGCGCATTCTTAAGTTGTACCGCTGACACATTGACGGCCATTTTGAAGTTTTTGACGTGTTCTGACCACTCTTTGGCTTTTTCAATCGCATTACGTAGAACAAAACTCCCTACTTCAAAAATAAGACCATTTTGCTCGGCCATGTGTATCAGGGTTTCGTTAGAGATATCCCCTAAAATAGGGTGACGCCAACGTAGTAGAGCTTCAGCACCGACCCAACGATGAGTTAAAGGACACACTTTGGGTTGGAAATTGAGCATAAGATCATCGTTACGAACGGCGTGCAACAAATAGCTCTCAATCTTATTGATATGACTCTGCATTTCAGTATGAGATTTAGAATAGTAAGCGAATTTTTGTCCAGAGTCTTTACAGGCAAGCATCGCTTCAGAGGATTTTTTCATCACAATTTCCGCATCATCTTCCTGTTCAGCAATCGCAATCCCAATAAAGGCATGTAAATGAATTTTGTCATCATCGACCGTGAATTCGGAATGACCTACAGTGACCAAAGTCTGACAGAGTTGTTCGAGGCGTTGCCGTAAATCTTTTACATTGAACGCAAGTACCAGATCGATCGAAGTAGGGCGTCCAGTGAATACTTCAAGATCAGCAATGCTGTTGATCCGTCGTCGATATTCGATAAGCACTTGGTCTAAAGCGTTATAACCATAACGAGCTTGTATGCGCCTACCGTTCGTGAATCCGATATGAATGACCGCACATGAACACCCCGTCAGTTTTGCTTTAGATAATAACTTTTGATTTAAGACACACTCAAATGCACTGCGGTTCAAAAAACCGGTACCTTGATCGTAATTCTTTTGGAAATTAATCTTTTTTTCCGCGGAACGGCGTTTATCGATCTCTTGGTTTAATGAATAATTGAGACTTGCGAGATCCTTGGTTCGAGTATGAACTCGATGGATTAATTCGCGATTCACCTGAGTCAACTTCGCGTGTTGGAACAGAGTTGTCAGCTGAGACTCTATGGAAGTACGGAAACTTTGTAATAATTTGATGTAAGTCGGTGTGTAGTGGTTTTCTTTTGAATCTAAAATGCATATGGTGCCAAAGATCTCACCGTTTGGCCAAAGTAAGGGAATACCACAATACGAGACTAAACCTAGCTTTATATCTGGGTTATTTTGCCATTTAGGGTCAGCCAAAGCGTTAGGAACCATGAGCTGTTGTTGAGACTCCATCACGCTTTCACAGTAAAGCCCGCTGCCTAATGTTTCAGAATTACCTTTGTTGTAAGGGTTTTCCTTATTGTGGCTCGTCGAGAAAACTTCAATATAATTAGTATGAACGCGCATAATCAGTGCCGATGGCACTTGAACAATCTGAGCTAACAGGTCCACAATATTTTGCCAACCGCACTCCATATCTTTTGGGATATCTAAATCTAGAGTTTTAATTTTCTTCATATGACTCCGAGTCGACTATGCTAAAAGCATCTACACATCCTGTGCTTATCTGGGTGAACAAAAATGAGAATCTTTGTATAGGAAGTATAAGAAAGGTTGTTAGAAAAAACCTCCGCAATTATGCGGAGGCTTTTAAAAATGAATCGAGGTCTCAGTTATGAGAGCCGTTTCGATTAGGGGATCAACTTTACAAATTCTTGGGGGTTAAGCTGCTCATTATAATCTACCAATGGTTGAGCAAACCCGTTTAGCTGTAAAAACTCTTCTTTAAATCCTTTATAATCGCCGATTGATTGGAAGTTGTTTTCATTCATGGCTTCCAGTAGTTTACTCACATGAGCTTGTGTTTCTGGATCGAGTTCCCACTCATCGATTCGTATCAGTCGTTCGCCATCAAGCGGCACCTTTTCTTGCCCATATAATTTGCTGCTGAACAGACGCTGCATTTGCTGAATGCAGCCTTCGTGCGTCTCTTTCTCTTTCATCACTTTATATAACGCAAGCAGATAAGGACTTAAACCTGGAATGAATACGCTCGCTTTAGTGACCAGCGCCTTACACACAGTGGCATAAGCATTACCGCCGAAGTTTGCGAGTTTAAGGTTCAATGCGTGGCTTGTTTGATGAAGATCGATCTTAGCGCGCCCTAAAGTACCATCGAGATAGATAGGGTGTGTCACTTCTGGACCCACATAAGAAAACGCGATTGTCTTACAACCCGGAGCAATAGATTCAGCGTTGATGAGCTCATCTATCCATTGTTCCCAATCTTCGCCACCCATCACCTTAAGTGTGCTTTCGGCTTCTTCTTCCGTCGCGGAATCAAGGGTATTGGTCACCCAGTTGTCGTGTTCCAGAGAAATGGTGGCGCCAGTAACGCTTTCACCAATCGGTTTGATCGCAGACCGCCAGAATTCTTCAGAGTTTGGCTTAGGCCTTACTCCTGCGGCTAAGCTATAAATCACCAGGTCGACTTCACCTTCAAAGTAGGTTTCTATAGCTTCAATTACCTGCTCTCGAGTCTCGGTAGAAAAGGCATCGCCAACAATGTTAATCGCGGTACGTTGTTCAAGTTCGGCTTTTTTTTTGAAGTAGATATTGTTGTACCAACCAGCACTGCCTAATGATTTTTCATTAGGCCCACGCTCGAATGAGACACCGATCGTGTCAGCTTTGGCGCCGCCAAAGGTAAGCGCAATACGAGCGGCAAGGCCAAAGCCTGAGGAAGCGCCGATAATCAGTACTCGTTTAGGGCCATCTTTGATTTGCGGCGCGCTCTTAACAAACTTGATTTGTTGCTTTACAGCTTCTTGACAGCCAAGAGGGTGAGCACTTTTGGCAACCACACCCTTTATAATTGGTTCGATCAGCATAAATAACCTTACAGTTAACAGTGATATGCATTCAGTTTAACGTAAAGCTGTGTAAACTTTATTGAGCTAGACCATTAAAACCTAAAGATACTGATATAATTCTTTGGCGACAAATTCAGCGATCCAAGGTTGAGCCTCTGGTTTTGGATGCAGCCCATCGTTCATCATCCATTCGGGTTTTAGAATGATATGCTCTAGAAAAAAAGGCAAAATCGGTATGTTTTTATGATCAGAAAGAGACGTATAAACGTATTCAAATTGCTGGTTATAACGCTTACCGTAATTCGGCGGAATTTTAATTTGCATCATAATCGGTTTGGCACCGGCAGAGACGACCTGATCAATGATTTTTTCCAAATTTGCTGACATTAGTTTGGGTGGAAAGCCACGAAGCCCATCATTAGCTCCAAGTTCAATGAGTACGATGTCGGGCGTATGTGATTCAAGGAGCTGCGGTAAACGTGCTAATCCATTACCCGTTGTATCACCAGAAATGCTCCCGTTAACGACCGTGACCGCTTTGTCATAGTTCGCTAACACGTCCGGTAATAAACTTGGCCAACTTTGCTTGATATCCATGTTGTAACCCGCACTCAAGCTATCGCCAAGTACCAGTAGCGTGGCGCTTTTCTCTAACGCAGAGCTTTGAGCCAAAGAAGCCGTTGAAAATAAAAAAATAAATAAAAAGGAAATGAGTCGAGTCATGCATACATCCATCATAAAAGCTGAAGCTGTTTCCAAGACAGTGTCTACTAATCAAGAACATTTAACAATATTAGAACACGTCAATATTGATATCCGTGAAGGTGAAAGCGTGGCAATTGTCGGGACCTCCGGTGCCGGAAAATCGACTCTAATGACGTTACTTGCTGGCCTTGATGTTCCTACGAAGGGCGAAATCAGTTTATTGGGACAGCCTTTGTCACAGCTTGATGATGAAGCAAGAGCTAACATTCGCAGCGAATCTGTCGGTTTTGTTTTCCAAAGTTTTCTGTTGATTCCAAGCCTTTCTGCACTGCAAAATGTCACGTTACCTTGTTTGTTGAAAGGTGAGGATGAAGATATTGAGCGCGCAACGGCTTTATTAGAGTCTGTTGGTTTACAAGATAGGCTCGGGCATTTGCCATCACAGCTTTCTGGTGGTGAGCAGCAAAGGGTCGCTTTAGCCCGTGCTTTCATGATCAAGCCAAAAGTGTTGTTTGCTGATGAACCAACCGGCAACCTCGACCAACAAACGGCAGCAACCATCGTTGAACTGCTGTTTGAACTGAATTCATTGCATGGCACGACGCTTGTTCTGGTGACACACGATCCTAAACTCGCACAGCGTTGTCAACGCACGTTGAAAATGCATGTGGGTCATATCGAGGAAGTTTAAATTGAACTCATCTAAGGGACTCAACAAACGCTTGCTGTCATGGAGCGTCGAAGAAATTCGTCATGGGCAACTATGGCCAGTATCAATGGCTTTAACGTTGATTATTGCTTGCGTGTTCGCGTTGTCAGCGCTGGCCGAGCGTATGGAGCAGGTGATTGTTAAGCAGGGAAAGGACGCGTTAACGGCCGATAGCGTGTTTGTCTCTGCCAACCCCATTCCTCAAGCATTACTGGATCTTACTCGTGTTGAACAGTTAGACAGCGCTCAGTTAACTCGCTTTTCAACCATGGCATTCAGTGATAGTTCGATGCAGCTAGTTACTGTTAAAGCGTTAGAAAGCAATTATCCACTGCGCGGCGAGATGATATTGGAAGGGGCGGGTAAAGTTATTCGCCACCATGTTGAGCCGGGTGAACTTTGGCTCGATGAACGTATATTTGCTCAGTTGGATGTCGAAATAGGTGACGCTGTCACTGTAGGCGATGCCAATTTAACGATAACAGGGCGTATCGTGCAAGAGCCTGGTTTGAGTTTTAATCCTTTCCAACAGATGCCTGCCGTGTTGATTCACAAACACGATGTCGCAGCCACTGGCGCGATTCAACCGGGCAGTCGTGTGAGTTATAGGCTGTTTTTGAACGGTGATGAAACACAATTAAAAGCAGCCCAAAACAGTATTGAACTCACTCCGAGCGATCGCTGGCGCACGAAAGATTCAGCCAGTCGCACCAACGATATGTTTGAACGTACCAAACAATATTTATCACTCACGGTGGCTATCGTGGTCATCATGGCTGCAACGACTTTGGTGTTAACTTGCCAACATTACGTGGCAAGCCGTCGAAAAACCATCGCCATGTTAAAAAGCCTCGGGGCGAATAAACCTTGGATCATCAAATGGTTATCGATACAGGTATCGTTATTGGTGCTTATCGGTGCAGCCTTAGGGATCACGATAGGGATAGGTTTAGAATTTTTACTGCGTATACCTTTAGGAGAGTTATTACCGTCACCACTTCCTAGCTATGGCATTGAACCCGCGATGTTAGCCATTGTGTCGAGCATTTTAATTGGGGTTCCTGCACTGGGTATTCCGTTGCTCGGGTTAGTCAACACCTCTGCAATTAGTGTCATCCAATCGAGTCATCGATCAAATGAAAGCGATAAGAAATATCTCCTGTTACTCGTGCCAATGATTCCGATGATACTGATGTACGGCGATAACATGCTGGTGTGGATAGTCTTAGTAGGTATCGTGAGTTTGTTCTTAGTTCTTGCGATAGTCAGTACCGTTGTCTTGCGTCTTTTAGGCAAACTGCCAACGTCAACATCAATGCGCTTAGCGCTAAGCAGAATCAACCGTACACCATTAGCAACGGGCATCCAAATTGGTTGTTTGGCGTTATCTTTAATGTTGTTATCGATCATTTGGTTAGTAAGAAGTGATTTATTGTCAGATTGGCAACAAACCCTTCCTGAGAACGCGCCGAATGCCTTTGCTCTCAACATTGCGAGCTATGAGAAAGACAGTTACCTTATGGCCCTTGATGCGAACGACGTCGAACGCACTCAGGCGTTTCCAATTATTCGAGGAAGACTGACCACCATCAATGGGGTCGAGGCGTCCGAATACAGTGATACCGCAAATGAAACGGATGCGCTTCGACGTGAAATTAACTTCACGTGGGGCGATTCAATACCTGAGTATAATGAAGTATTAAAAGGGCATTGGACAAGAGAGCAGGGCGTCTCGGTTGAATCTGATGTCGCAGAACAGCTTGGGTTGAAAATAGGTGACGAACTCTCGTTTACGATTAATAGCCAAAGTGTTTCTGCAAACGTCAACAGCATCCGAAAGGTAGAGTGGCGTGAAATGAAACCTAACTTTTATTTCATTTTTACACCGGATGTTTTGAGATCGATTCCTTCGACTTGGTTGGTGAGCTTCAGGCTCGAAGACCAACACAGTCAAATGCTAAACGAACTCTCCCGAAATCATCCAACCGTAAGTTTGATGGATATTCGTAAGATGGGCAGCAAGATTCAAGAGTTACTCAAGCAAATTGTTTGGTCAATCACGGTGTTGGCTGCATTAGGTGTTGTCGCTGGACTCTTGCTCATTTTTACTCTGCTGAGGTTGAGTTTGTCTCAAAGACAGCAAGAGATACGCTTATACCGCACATTAGGAGCAAGCAAGAAACGTATCCTAAACACCATTTGGTGTGAATATGGGTTGATGGCATTCGTTGCTGGCTCCATTGCTTCATTAGCAGCAGAGCTTAGTGTGGCTGGAGTAATGAGTTTCGGTTTTGAATTGGAACCTTCACTTCACCCTATGCTATGGATTGCTTTACCCGTTGTTACCTTTATAACACTTGCAGGTGTAGTAAGCAGTTTAATTCAGCGTCTATTGGCACCCGTCAGCAAGGATTTCAGTTGATTTTTCGATGAGTCAGAAACGGTGTTAAACGAAATAATTGGTACTGAGTTATGGGCCAATTATTTCGTTCTCAATCTAGACCGTTTTTTATTGGCTTAATTCAATGCAAAAGTGATAGATTTGCACTTTAAAATCGGCATCTTTCAGCATTTTTAAAAACTAATTGTTCAATAACGCAGATTTAATGAACAACGGTTAGTCCCTGTAAACAAAGGGGTTGCGCATTTGTGCAAGAACGTTATCAACAGTTATCCACAAAAACAGTGGATAACTTTAGGGATAAGTTGACCGCACGGTTTTACGAGTAATGAGGCAGCCTTTATGTGGCGTCACTTAAGACAAATATGGCCGTTAGAATAACCTTTAACACGCGATCCTGAGTTATTAAGTCAAGAGGTTATTTATGTTTTTTGTGCCGTTAATAATAACGGTTAAGCTAAGACCTTGATAAAAATGTGTTTTAATTCAGAGCAGAACAAAAGTAGAATGACGTCAGTTAATCCTATCCAACAGAACACAATGAGCCACAACAAAATGGATATAATTCAACCTTCTATTGCTATTGTTGGTGGTGGCATAGCCGGAACGACAAGTGCGATTCACTTTAGCGAGTTGGGCTTTGAGGTCACTCTCTTGGAAAAAGGACCGAGTTTGGTGAATGGGCCACCCATTTGCCACCTGCATGCGGGGGGCAATTTATATCGCGATATTTCGGTAGAACAGTGTCTTCAGTTGCTTAGGCAGTCCATTGATACCGTGCGTTTATTTCCTCATACGATAAACATTCGTCCGACCATTATCGCTGTCCCACATAGTGATGGTGGGGAACCGTTGGATCTACTTCCTCGCTTGAAAACAATCAAGCATGCTTATACAGAGCTTGTAAACCAAGATCAAAACCACCAAGTGCTTGGTCGCCCACAAGACTATTACAAGCTGTATAGCAAAGAGGACTTGTTAGCGATAGCAGAGAGAACGCAACCTCAGCAACCGACATCACTCGATGATTGGTGTATTCCTTTTGCAAAACATACCGATTTAGAGACGCTTAAGTATCCTGTTGTTATGGTTCAAGAGTACGGTTGGAGTGTGTTCCGACTCTCTGCGACGGCTCAGCTTTCTTTAGAACAACAGCCCAATTGTACTGTGTTGACCAACAGCCGCTTACAATCGGTTGAATCTACGGGGCAAGGTTGGTCTTTGACCTATACCGATATTGATAACCAACGCTGCAAACTCACTACCGACTATTTAATTAACGCCAGTGGCTTCGAAACCGGCATTGTGGATGACTTTGTGGGTTCTAAGCAACAACGACTGGTTGAATTTAAAGCCGCCTACGTGACTGAGTGGCCATATGGCCAAAAGTGTCAGGAAGAGTGGCCAGAGGTTATCTTTCATGGTCCAAGAGGGACACCGCAAGGTATGGCTCAATTAACGCCGTACGCAGACGGAGTGTTTCAGCTTCACGGAATGACTGAAGGGATCACTCTGTTTGAAGGCGGGTTGGTTTCATCGTCTACCGACTCTTCACAGCCTCAACTGCCATCGAAGCTTCTTAAGAAAATCGTTTCTGGTTGGAGTGAAGAGGAGTTAGAGCTCAGAACTCGAGCCGCTATTAGACATATGTCTCAGTTCATACCCAGCTTTCGTTCCGCACGGGTTGGAGGTAAGCCTCTGTTTGGTGCGCAGCAGATCCCTGGAGCCGATCCGAGTTTAAGAGCGTCAGACGTTTCATTCTGCGGTGACCGTTATGCGCGGCTTGAAGTCGTAAAAGCATCCTCAACGTTAGAGGCAGCCCAAAAAGTGGCTGAGCATTGGTTTGATATTGCGGAGGCGGTATCGATTGAAGATACCCACCAAGTGACAATGTCACTAAATTCGAATGATATAGAAAACAGAGCCATAGGTTTGACAAAAGAGCGGGGTTATCCAGATGCTCTCGCCAAAGTTTTTGGGCAAAATCGCGTTTAAAAAGTGTAGCAAACCTCAAACCGCTTAAATTCAGTCGCAAAAAATCCAGCTTATGGTTAACCGTCAGCTGGATTTTTAATTGAGACGTTTCTTTCGTTATTTTGCTTATTGAAATACATAAAAATAAAACCACTAATAACCGAAAAATTGCGCCCATTGACACCAAACCTCTTGCAAGCCCAAACGGTCGCCTTTGCTAAATGTTATCGCATGTCCAGTTTTTGCTTGTGCTAAGCGCGGTAGGTCGATTCTTGCAACACATCCTACTTTCGGGTAGCCACCAATGGTTTGTCTATCATTAAGCAACACGATAGGTTGTCCATCTGGTGGGACTTGAATAGCACCAAGTGCAATCCCTTCCGATAGTAAGGTTATGTCAGGGGAAGTGATGGGGTCACCACTGAGGCGATAACCCATTCGATTTGAATGTTGGTCAACGAGGTAACGCGCGTTATACAACGTCTTCTTTGCTGATTCTGAAAATAGGGCACTTTGATAGCTTTCAATCACTCTTAAGTTAACCGGTAAATTGTAATCAGGTTGATATCGGAAGGTGACGCTCACGGCTTTAAATGGTCGGCATAAATCGTGTTGGATAAAATTGATAGTCTGTCCCTTCTGGCAGGCTTGCCCATCTTGGTTTAGTCCACCGATCTTTTCTCGTGTCACGGTCGCACAACTGTGCATCGTCATGGGAACGTGGAAGCCCCCTTTAATTGCGATATATGACCGCAACCCGTTCATCGCTTTACCAAATGAGAGAATTTGTCCTTTAAAAGCTTGGAAGGTGCTCCAGTTATCAAGAGGTTTACCATCGAGCTTAGCCTGTAAATCACCGCCACATAAAGCCATCTCACAGTCATAATCGATTCTTAAAACACATTGCCCAAGAGTCACCTCCAACGCAGCTCGGTTAACAGGATTGCCGAGCAGATGGTTTGCCCAACTATAGGAGTAGTCATCAACAGGCCCTCCCTGTGTTAAGCCAAGATGAGCAACCCCAAACCGGCCAAAATCTTGGATAAGAGAAAGTGGGCCGGGCTTGATCACCGTAATTGTGGGTGTCACGGCTGAGTTAACCATTGGTGACACCTCGACTTAACTCGATAAACTCTCTTTTCGAGATTGATGTAAAATGGACCGTATCACCGACATTTAGCAGTGATAGTGACGGTTGTGTACCCTGTGCACTCTTTAATTGGTGGTGATCAAACAACGGCAACGGGCAATGACCAATAATGTTCCAACCACCAGGTGATTCTGATGGGTAAACCGCTGTTTTTGACCCTGCGATTGCGATACTGCCTTTTGGCACAGCTAAGCGAGGCGTTGAATGGCGCGGTAAAATAAGCTCACTAACCACATCTGACATGAATGCAAAGCCCGGCATAAACCCAATGGCACTGACGCAGTAAGTCTGTGAGGTGTGGTATTGAATGATATCGTTAAGTGATAAGCCTTTTTCTTGATATCTATGTAAATCGAGCGCTGTTTCTAGTGAATAATACGCGGGTAATTCAATAATATTGCCCGTGTCATTGGTCTTTATGGATGAAGATAGGGTCTGGGTTAACAGCAAATTTAGTTGTGTTATACATTGCTGTTCTGAAATTCGATAAGGTAAATAGTCAACCAATATCGAGTGGTAAGCTGGGGTTACATTCATTAAAACGGTGGCTAGGTTTTGACGAATTGCATCACAAGCGCGCGCAATATACTGCGCATAAATGGTGGGACGACGATGGGCTGAGAGGGGTATCGTTAAAGTCACTAACACGCTGCACTCAGCAACAGGCGCTATATTGAATTCAATAGGATTCGTCGACATTTTTTTTCCATTCGTTATGATATTTTCGTTTCCAAATTTAGCGGTCTAACGGCTATGTCCTAAGTTGTACATAGGATTTAGTGGATCCAACTAATTCAATACATTTAGATCTTGTCTGATTTTTCTAATCAGTGCGGTAGATTGGGGGTTGTCACCATGTACACAGATGGTATCCGCTTCAATAGACAGTCGCTCACCCTCAATCGTCGTTACAGATCCATAATTAACGATTTGCATGACTTGGTTATAGATATCATCTTGATTTACGTATACCGCCCCTTTTTGCGTGCGTGGCGCCAATTGACCGTTATTTAAGTAAGCTCGATCAGCGAATGCTTCAAACAGTAGAGGTAAGTCGTGATCGTCTGCTATATCTAAATATTGTTGGTTATCAGATGAAGAAAGAATCATGAGAGGGATATTAAATTCAGCCACCGCTTGAGCAACAGCGTTAAAAATATCGATGTTCGCCATCATATCGTTATAAAGGGCACCATGAGGTTTCACATACCCAACAGAGGCATGGTGATAGCGGCAAAGGGCTTGTAATGCGCCGACTTGATAACACACTAATTCACTTATTTGATCTATGGTATGTGGGATTGAGCGACGTCCAAACCCAACCAAATCTTGGTAGCCGGGATGAGCACCAATTTGAGTACGGTAATGCTGTGCCAGTTTGATGGTCTTTGACATCACATGTGGATCCGACGCGTGAAAACCGCAAGCAATGTTTGCCATATCAACCCACTCCATGACTGACTCATCGTCACCCATTTTCCATTTTCCGTAACTCTCTCCCATGTCGCAATTAAGCATTATCTTGGTTGTCACTTGGGTTGACCTTTTATGTTAGAGGTATTTAAAGACGTTGATACAAAATAAAAAATTTAACAGTGATGTAATTCAAGTTTTTGATATTGTTATCTACAAACGTACCATTAGTAAAAGTAGGGTTTTTGCCTCAAAGGTGCCACTTGTTAACGCCCTTTGGCAGACCCTATTTCAGTGTCAATCAATGTTCGTCGAAAAGAATTATTGGTATTTGGTGTTTGTGACTGGGCCTTGACTTAAGGTATCATGGCAATAGATTCATCTATTTAGATAAATAAGGTTATCAAACATGAATGTTCTAGTTACAGGTGGCATGGGTTACATTGGTAGCCATACAAGTATCCAGATGATTAACGCAGGCATGACGCCAGTACTGTTTGATAACTTGTACAACAGCAAACCAAGTGTTCTTGAGCGTATTGAAAAAGTGTCTGGCGTTCGCCCTAATTTTATTGAAGGTGACGTTCGTGATAAAGCGCTTTTGATTAAAACCATGAAAGAACATAGCATCGAAGCGGTAATTCATTTTGCTGGCCTGAAAGCGGTCGGTGAATCTGTCGAAAAACCACTTGAGTACTACGACAATAATGTTAATGGTTCGCTAGTACTGGTTGATGCAATGCGCGAAGCCGATGTGAAAACGTTGGTGTTTAGTTCGTCTGCTACTGTTTACGGCGATCCCGCTAGCGTTCCGATTACAGAAGACTTCCCAACAAGTGCAACTAACCCTTATGGGCGTAGTAAGTTGATGGTAGAAGAGTGTTTAACTGATTTCCAAAAAGCCAATCCAGACTGGAGCATTACACTGCTGCGTTATTTTAACCCAGTCGGTTCACATCCAAGCGGAGAGTTGGGAGAAGACCCACAAGGTATTCCCAATAACTTGATGCCATTTGTCTCTCAAGTTGCGGTGGGGCGACGCGAGTACTTATCTGTATTTGGTAATGACTACCCAACGGAAGACGGTACTGGCGTTCGTGATTACATTCACGTTTTGGATCTATCTGATGGCCATATTGCTGCACTTGAGAAAGTAGGGCGTAAAGATGGTCTTCATATCTACAACCTTGGCACCGGCAATGGTTCAAGTGTTTTAGACATGGTAAAAGCATTCGAAAAAGCAAGCGGTAAACAAATCCCTTACAAACTGGTTGAACGTCGCCCTGGTGATATCGCGGAATGTTGGGCCGATCCAGCAAAAGCTCAAAAAGAGCTGGGGTGGAATGCAACGCGAACCCTGAGTGAAATGACCGAAGATACCTGGCGTTGGCAATCAACAAACCCTAATGGTTTTCCAAGTTGATTTAATTTTAAAGGATGTTTAAAAGCATCCTTTTYTGATCTAAATCGTTTAAAGTGTCAATGACAGTGTAAAAAGTGTCATTCTGTATTCGGTATGCTATCATTCTCTCAAGTTGTGTATTTAATGTTAATTTTCTTTGGAGTTAATCATGGAACTCGGTCTAATCATCACTTTCATTATTGCAGCCGCAGTAATGGTAAAAAAAGAAATGACAGCGAAATAATTTCACTTATCACCTTTTTTATACCACTTTTAGTGAAATAGATAAAAGCCAGCATTTAGCTGGCTTTTTAGTCTCTGCGATGTAGTTTATTGAATAAATTAGAATTCGTATTTAGCTGAAATGCCGTAGTTTCTTTCTGCTTGCGAGTTCTCTTTGTAGAGCTGAACGTCGCCACGAATATCGTTCCAACGATAGTACTCTTCGTTAGTCAAGTTGAATACACCACCACGAATAGTCAGGTCCTTCATTGGCTTGTAGTAAGCCGTTAGGTCAACAACCGTAGCACTCGGGAGTCCAGTTTGACCCGCGTTGCCACCGCTTTCGTCATCGAAGTTAATGTCTGAACCAGACTTGTTAGCCGTGTAGTTTAACTTAAGGCTAGTCCCCCAGTTTTGGTTTGGCGCATCGTAGTTAAGACCTAATACAGCATTCCAAGGGTTTACACTATTTAGTGCATGACCGTTTCCATCTTCACCTTCTGTATATGAAGCAGCGAAGTGAGTTGAAATTCCCTTTGGTGCACCGACCAAAACATCCCACAGTAACGTGTTGGAGAATTCAACCCCCTTAATTGTTGCCGAATCTAAGTTAACGTTAGAGTAGTGTGTTGTTCCGCCCACTTTTTTCGTGACCACATTTTCGATGAAGTCATCGTAATCACTGTAATAAGCAGCAATTTCAGACGACGAAGCCTGTGTATTATGACGGTAACCTAGTTCATAAGAGATACTGGTTTCAGACTTAAGATCCGGGTTGGGGTCATTTACGTAACCATGTCCTGGGTTGTCATACGTGTAGTACAGTTCATCGAAAGAAGGGGCTCTAAAGCCTTGGCTAATTTGGCCAAAAAGTGTGCCTGTATCAGTAATTTTGTATGTTGAGCCTAAACGTCCAGTTACCGCAGAATCTGAGAAATCAGTTAATGATTCTGCGGTATTATTACCAGGGTCCGTTGAGAAGTAGTCAAAACGAACACCTGGAGTAACAACCAGTTTGTCGTTCATTAAGCTAATTTCGTCTTGAACAAACAGGCCAAATTTTTGCTCTTTCGCATCAGGAGTGTACACATAAAGCTGATCAGGGGTCGCAGGATCAGAATTATACTCCATGTTGGTATTGCTGATATCACTATGAGTATATGTTGCACCGTAAACGAGGTAATGGTTGTTAATCTCTTTATCTAACTGCGTTTCGACCTCAAGCTTATCTTCGGTGTATTCATAGTCTTTCGTTTGCAAGTTATCGTTGTTCGCTGGCACCCAAGGTGGCATACCTGGCCCCGCTGGTTTAAAACGCTTCGTCACACCATTTTCTTCTTTAGATATGTATGACACCTTACTTGTTACGGTGTCAGCGATAGCACCATCAGCGAACCAAATGTGTTTAATCGCAAATCGATTTTGCTCTGTATCATCTGCACCCGTGTAGCTATCGTAGCTTGAGTGATAAATATCAGAGTCTGAAGCATCTTTGATGAGCTCAGCGAGAAACTCAATACGATGGCTTTCATTCAATTGATATTGCAGTTTTACCAATAGGTTATCCGCTGATGTGTCTTGATTTTCTACTGCGTAATTCTCTAAGTTATTAGAGTCACGGAAGTTTTGCAGCTCTTTACCGTCACGGCGAGTGTAGGCAACCAATGTTTCTAAATCACCAAATCGATTCGCTAAGGCAACATGCTCACTGAAAGCGTTATCTTCTGAAGAGTAAGACAGTTTCGCGTGGCCACCGAAGTCTCCGCCCGCTTTCAAGAAATCAGCAGGGTCTTTCGTTTCAAAGGCAACCACACCACCAATAGCGTCACTTCCGTGTAAACTTGAAGCCGCACCTTTGATAATTTCGACACTTTTGATCATGTCAGGATCGATTGAAATACCGCTAGAGTTAATAAATGCGTAAGGACCACCGTCAAATGAGCCTGGTTGAGAGGACCCATCGACCAAAATCTTAACGCGTTTGCCTTCTATGCCACGAATATTGATAGTCTGCGCCCCTTGGCGAGGACTCGAGTTCATCGTGATACCTGGTGTGTATTCGAAGATTTCGTTCACATCTTTTGCCATGTTCTCCTCAATTTGCTTATCAGAGATAACCGTCACAGAGGCCGCGGTATTGATAAGAGTTTGATTCGTGCGAGTTGACGATACAACAACCTCGTCAAATAGGGCATAATCTTCAGCGAAAGCTGATGTTGATGAAAGCGCCAAAATGATTGAAGCTGAGAGTAGGGATTGCTTATACATCGAATAGTTACCTTAGTTTCATAGTATTATCGTGGTCTGTGATTTATAATATTGGATCTAAATGATAATTACTATTATTTGTATTTGCTTGTTTTTTGAATTGAATCAATCCATGGATAATGAGTGAGCTTAAGTAACTGTATCCAATGACTTTTTACAACGGTATTGATTTTCTAAAGGCTTGTATTTTTGTGAACTAAATCTCATTTTAATAATAGGAAAGCTATGCATAGTCCAATAACACTTGAAGCACTACACATACTCGATGCCATCGATCGTCGGGGAAGTTTCGCCGCTGCGGCAAATGAAATGGATAGAGCACCATCATCGCTGAGTTACCAAATTCAGAAATTAGAGCAAGACTTAGATATTATGATTTTTGACCGTTCTGGACATCGAGCGAATTTTACAGAAGCAGGCCAATTGATACTTGAGCAAGGCAGAGTAATTCTTGGAGCAACAGAACGGCTCGTTAATGAGGCGAGCATTCTCGCCAATGGTTGGGAGTTGGATTTAACCATTGCCTTTGATGGTATTATTCCGATTACTCACTTTTTTCCAATGGTCGATGAGCTTGGAAAAATCAGTAAGACACGCGTTCGTTTACAAGAAGAAATATTAGCGGGCTGTTGGGAGGCGCTTATCGACGATCGTGCCGACTTACTCGTATGCCCAAAGGTTGACACCATTCCTAACGGTCTTAAAAGTGACGTTATCGGTAAAATGGAAATGGTTTGGGTTGCAGCGTCAAACCATTATGTACACAAACGCTCTGGTGAATTTAATCAAAAAGCAAGGGAAAGTTACAGGGTTATTGCCATTGCGGATACCGCTCGTGATCAACCAGCATTAAGTATTAATATTTTAGAAAAACAGCCACGGCTAACTGTGACAAGCTTCCCTGCAAAAGTAGAGGCTCTGATAAGTGGATTAGGGATTGGTACTTTACCGACTAGCGTTGCTACACCTTTAATTGAATCGGGCGTTCTACAGCAGATTTCGGGAACAGAACCACAGCCGATCGATATCGTTATGGCTTGGCGACGCAACAAAATGGGCGACGCTAAATCATCGTGTATTCAACACCTTAAAAAGACATGGTCACTTAAGTAATGGCAATACCATGTCCGCCGTACCGTCTTCAAAACTGATCTCTAACTTAAAACCGAGTTTTTGAGCGAGTGTTAGCATCCCTCTGTTTGTCGGCATTGTCATACCTGACATCTGCTTGGTCTGTTTGGCTCGGCAGTAGTCGATTACCTTAGTGAGAAGAATTCGACCTAAACCGATACCTTTGAGATCAGAACGTATTAATATCGCAAACTCTGCGTCGGTATTTTCTGGATTAATCAAGGCTCTCGATACCCCGATAATAGCAGGAACGCCTTGTTCCTTACGAACAACCACAAATGCTATCTCTCGATCGAAATCGATTTGAGTGAAATTGGCCAATGCCTCATGATTAAACTCACCAACATCACTAAAGAAACGTTTATAGAGATCTTCTTTAGACACACGGCTAATGAAGTCAGCATGAAGCGGTTCATCTTCCGGTAAAATAGGGCGTAGCAACACTTGTGTCCCATCTTTTAACTGGATTTGTTCTTCAAGCTCAACCGGGTAAGGACGGATAGCAAGTCGCTCTTGAGGGTCTCCTTCGTAAGCTTTCAAGATAATATCGGCGTCTAAAATGGTAAACTTATCTCCATTAGCCAGTACTGGATGGATATCCAAATCATGTATCTCCGGACAATCAACCACCATTTGCGATATACGCACCAATAATTCAGAAAGTCCCGCAATATCGATTGGATTAGGGAGTTTTTGTAGGCGGATCTTGCCACTTTTTATCGCCCGAATTATCAAGTAGCGTGCCAGTGTCATGTTTAGCGGTGGGAACGCAGCGGCGGCATCAATAGACTCATCCCACTCTGAACCGCCTTGGCCGAGTAAAATTATGGGGCCAAAAGTTTGGTCTGTAATGACTTTAACACGCAACTCTTGGCCTCCTGCAAGCTTCGCCATACCTTGAATTAACAGACCGTGGATATGGGCAGTAGGGAACGATAATTGAGAGCGATCGAGAATTGCCTGAGCTGCATTTGCGACTTCATTGCTGTTTCGTAGATTCAGCATCACACCTTGTACGTCCGACTTGTGCGCAATATCCGGTGAACGCAATTTCACTGCAACGGGATAACCAATGGTTTCGGCAATGTGTACCGCTTCACTCGGATCAGATGCGATCCAAGTCGGTAATACATCGAGATTGAAGCTCTTGAAGAACTGGCTATTTTGATGAGTATCAAGACTAACTGTATTTTTATCCAGTAGCTGTCGTTTTATCCAATTTTTCGCATCCGCTAAGTCTTCAATGTGTACTTTTTCTGCCGTGGTCGGCGTTTCCTTCAGTTGACGTTGGTTACGTCGGTACTCGACTAAGTGCATGAATGCGACCACTGAGCTTTCAGGTGTTCGATAGGTAGGGAAACCCGCTTCGGTAAACCGCTTTCGTGCTGGCCTTGCTGTTAGCTCTCCAGACCAATTGGTCAGGATGTTAAATCGCTTATGGCGAGGGTGCTTTTTAATGGCTTCAATGATTCGCTCTGCGGTTTTAGTTGAATGTGCAATGGCTGAAGGGCTGTGCATGATCAAAATCGCATCCGTTTCATCGCCGTCGAGTAAGATGTTTATGGTGTCGATATAGCGTTGATCACCAGCATCGCCAACAATGTCAATAGGATTGCTATGAGACCAACTTTCTGGCAAAACCTCGTTCAATTTTTCGACTGTCTCTTCTGATAGCTCAGCAAGCTTTCCACCACGGTCAAATAAGGTGTCGACCGCCATAATAGCAGGACCGCCGCCATTGGTAACAATCGCCAAGCGCTCGCCTCTCAAGGGCACTGAATGAGTCAGAGTTTCTACCGCAGCGAACAGTTCATGTAAGTTTTTAACTCGCAACATGCCGCTGCGTCGAATGGCTGAATCATAGATAATATCTAATGTGTCGACACCGCCGGTATGGGCGATTGCAGCCGCTCGCCCTTTAACAGTTCGTCCACCTTTAAGCACCAGAATTCTTCGATTACGCGAGGCGGCACGTGCTGCAGAGATAAAGCTTCTTGCATCTTTAATACTATCAAGATAAAGCAAGATTGCTTCAGTGTGGGAGTCGGTGCTCAGATAATCCAACAATTCCGAGAATTCGATATCGCCGCCATTACCTATCGAGATAAACGCCGAGAAACCGATCTCTTTATCATTTGCCCAATCGAGAATCGTAGTACACACGGCTGCAGATTGTGAAACAAACGCAATTTTACCAGGTAGAGCCGTGACAGGAGAGAAAGAGGCATTGAGCTTTAACCATGGAATAATAATGCCAAGGCTATTTGGACCAAGCACACGAATGTTTCGCTTTTTTGCGATCGCTAGGCATCGGGATTCAAAGGTCTCACCATTGTCACTGATACGGTGCATGTCAGATGACATAACAATGACAGACGCGATACCTTTCTCCGCTAACTCATCAAAAATCGCGATATTTCTCGTTGCATTGGTACATAAAATAGCAAGATCGGGCACGATAGGCAGTGATAAAATGTTCTTGTAAGAAAGTACGCCTGCAACAGAGTCATATTTAGGCGTAACTGGCATTACCGCACCTTTAAAATCCCCGTGCAGCAGATTATTCATAACGATATATCCCGCTCGCGTTTCTTGTTGAGAAGCACCAACCACAGCGATTGAGCGGGGTTTGAGTAGGGGATCAAGATGATTCATAGACATATCCTGGCAATGCGCGTTAGTTCATCGTAACCCACTTTTCAGTTGCAGGTTGATGTCAAATACACCGATTTTAGAATAATAAGCAAATATGGCATAAAGTTTGTGAAATAGGTCACCCACTAATGATGTATAATCTCAAAGTTAACTTGATTCTGAACCGACGTATCGGCATGATTTATAGTAATTATTATTAAGGATATAGAGTTTCCTATGAAAAAATTTGCAATTGTGACTTTGCCACTGTTCTTGGCTGCATGTGTGTCTGGCGATTACGTTACAAATGTAACTTCAGATAGTTATCAAGAAGAGTACAAAACAGCCAAAGTTGAAGCACCCGTTGTATCTCAATCTGAACAAACGAGTGTTGTTGAAGAGAATGTTGAACAACCTGTTGTCAAGACCGCGCCGGTTGAACAAAAAGTGACTCAAACAACGGCAGTTAAGCCAGTTGCCACTGTTGTAGGCCCAACCAAGAAACAACAAGAGATGAACCAGCGCTTCGGTTACACCGTTCAAGTGGTAGCGGTAGGCACCCAAAATAAAGTCGACTCTTTCGTAAAAATGCTCCCGATGACACAGCAACCTGTTTGGGAAAACTACAAAATGGTTAATGGCACGAAATGGTTTACCGTTCTTTACGGTGACTACGCTACACGCTTAGATGCTAAGAAAGCCATTGCGACCTTGCCGGCCACTTTCCAAAACTTGAAGCCGTTCGTTAAGAGCATTGATGATATCAAAAACTCTGAATACCCGACGCTTAACAAGTTGAACTAAGTTTAAATCGATATAGAGGGAGCACATGCTCCTTCTTTTATTTTTAAGACAAACAGTTCTGTTTAATAGTTAATCGCTCGATCATAAGAACGCGATTTTCGTGTTCAAAACACTGTACCTATTTCGACTTTTGTTTATCATTGCAGTCAGTATTCCTAGTTTCAAGGACCGAATTTACCCATGAACACCACAAACATCCTTTTACTTTGCGGCGGTGGATCTTCTGAGCATGAAGTGTCCGTAGTTTCAGCCAATTATCTTTATGCTGAACTCAATAGCGTTGCAGATTTTAATGTTTTAAGAGTTGAGATTAAGAGTGAAGGTTGGTGTCTTGATTCGGGAGAGTTAGTCTATCTTGATATTAATAACCAAACTTTATGTGGTAACAATCTCAAATCTAAAGTCGATTTCATCGTGCCTTGCATTCACGGTTTCCCAGGGGAAACGGGTGACATTCAATCTCTGTTTGAAATGGCCAAAATCCCGTATCTAGGTTGTGGACCTGAAGCAAGTAACAACAGCTTTAATAAGATCACATCTAAACTATGGTATGACGCACTTGGTATTCCAAATACGCCATACTTGTTCTTATCTGACAACACAGAACAAACGCACTTACAAGCCACTCAAGCGTTTGATACTTGGGGAAAAGTTTTCGTAAAGGCAGCTCGACAAGGTTCTTCTGTTGGTTGTTATCAAGTCAATCAAGTTGAAGACTTAAGCGAAGCGATAAACAAGGCGTTTACCTTCTCGGATCAAGTACTTATTGAACAATCAGTGATACCGAGAGAGCTAGAAGTTGCAGCTTATGAAATGGATGGAGAACTTCACATCAGTAAGCCGGGTGAAGTGATTGCCCCAAATGGTGCATTCTATTCTTACGAAGAAAAATACAGCGCCAACAGTCACTCTATCACCGAAGTGGAAGCGAGCAACCTAACCGACGAGCAACGAATGTTGATTGCAGATAGCGCGCGTAAAGTCTTTACTCAAATGAAGCTTCGTCACTTGTCGCGTATTGATTTTTTCTTAACGCAAGACAATAAGATTTACCTCAATGAAGTCAATACCTTCCCAGGTATGACACCAATTTCAATGTTCCCGAAAATGGTTGAAAACGACGGTTATAAATTTAGCGAGTTCCTAGAAAATTGCGTTAGAACCAGCCTCATTTAGTTCGTCTAAACTTAACGTATCTAAGATTACATAGTGCCTTTTTGAGTTTATTGCCAAGGCACTATCGCTTTAAATTTCATTTTTTCTTTTTCGGCTGTAGCGACGTGCCCAACATATTGCGCTGGCATTGCTACGCTAAGCCAGCGTCCAAAACTCTGAATTTCTCTTACCTTAAGGCCTTGTTTCGATAACTCTTGCGCAGCACCGACACGAATTGAATTTCCTGAAAAATGATAATTCCCTGGCAGACTAAGCAGATCACTCGCATTTCTCAATATCCTATAGATAGACGAATCATCTAAAGGTTGAAGTCCAATATTTTCATGCTTGTCTATTGCGCGAAACAATGGGAGGTCATCGTCATTACCGGCAAACGAAAGCCACTGAAGCAGTGAATCATTGGCCCTTTTTGACAGCTTATAAGCCGCATGTTTGATGGTGATTTGATAACCTTGATCGCGACTTTTAATATCTCGCATCGATAGCGCTTTAAGCTCTGAACGCTTTAAAGCACACTCAAACATCACATTGTAAATAGCAATGTCACGAATTTCTTTTAAGTTTGCGTTTTTATGTTTAAGCAGCGAATTTAATTGAGTAAGGTGTGCTGATGTCATGGCATGGGTTTGCTTAGCGTCACCAGCCATTCGAGCCTGTAAGTGGAGCAGAGTAAAGCGGACTTGCTTATGCTTTATTGGGTTGGCAAAGTTTAGCACCGTATGTAATAAGCTCAGTGTTGCAGTGTAACGTTTAATAGATGCAAATTTTCTAATTTGGGATTCAGTTTCGAGAAAACGACGAACGGCAGTAATAGAGGCTGGAAGCGTATTGATACTATGTTTAACACAAAAGGCATGATAGCGGTTCCAGTCATTATAAATAGCTAACAATGAGTTGCGAGAATACAGGCACCCTGTTAATTCATCAATAATTTCAACGCTCGCTTGGCTGTTCAGTTTGTCAACAAAAGCATTAATTATTACGGTTTCGGTTAAAATAGGGACTTTTTTTCTCAAATTACTGTACCTCAGCAGCTATTTTAACCATATTATTCTTGATATGATGAAAAGTATACTTATGATTAGTGTAGTGAAAACAAAAAGATGATTAATAGATATGGCTAATTCAATTTATCGCAACATCCATTTGCAATCGATAGATGCCAATAACACAATCTGGCAAGCTAAGTTAAAGAAGAATGTCATTCAAGGCAATCTCGCGGCCGTAAAAAAAAGCATCGATTGGTGGATTGATACTGCATCTATTATCGATCCTAAAGAGTTTACAGCGTTGAGTAAGCCTAGAGGAACGGGTGGAACTGAGATCTTCAACGGCTATCAAATTAAGAATGACACCGGTGAGCCGAATGCGTGGTATTGCATGTTTAATGGGCGCCTAATTAAAGGTGGAAAAATGGCAATTCAGCGTCATATAGAAGCTTACTTACTTGCTAAACAAAAAGCAGAGCAACAAAAGAAATAATATTATGAGCCTTGTATATTCAACAGAAACAGGTCGTATCACACCTAAAGAAGAAAAAACCCAACGCCCTAAGGGTGATGGCATTGTTCGAATCCAAAAAGAAACAAAAGGTCGTAAAGGCAAAGGGGTTTCAGTCGTTACGGGCTTAGACCTAGATGATGCTCCGTTGAAACTAATGGCGGCAGAACTTAAAAAAGTTTGCGGCTGTGGCGGTTCAGTTAAAGATGGTCATATTGAAATTCAAGGTGATGCTCGCGATAAAATTAAAGCGCATCTTGAAAAGAAAGGCTACAAAGTTAAATTCGCCGGCGGTTAATTATCTTTCACTAATTCCAGTGAGACAATCGAAGATTATGATCACTGGATATTAGGTATTTTATGGTAAATACCTAATATGGTTAAATAGACAGTATCAGAATACCGATACTTCAAAGGCAGGGCATATATGCAAAAAAGAACTGCCTATTTACCATTGAAATCAATTTAACATAACGTACATAATACGCACTAAGGCGTAAGTTCTTTCTGAGGGCTGTCTAGCTGCTCTTGAGCCTGAATCTGTGGGTAGATTCGAATAAAGCTAAGCATGCTCTGTAACGTCTCAATTTCTTC